>JAICFA010000226.1 GCA_025923935.1 Candidatus Krumholzibacteriia bacterium | reverse complement strand
GAAAGCCAGCGCGAATAGCGCGTAGGGAATCACCCATGCGTAGTATAGCGCGCCGGATGTGCCCAGCAGCTCACGCACCGGCCGGTTGAGCCGCTCGTGAAATGACAGCGCTTCGTCGAGCGAGAGGTACACGAACACGAGCGCGAGCGTCGCCCACCAGAGGTGCGGCAGCCCTTCCTGCCGTTGTGCGGTCGCTATCACACCCAGCAGCGCGGCACTCATCATGAGCAGCCAGCACGAGAACCACGTGGGCACGCTTCGCTCTTCGTTGAAGTCGAAGAGGGGCACGAGTCCGTTCATATGATTGTTGCCGAGGACGTATGTGGCATAGAGGCCCGCGCCGCGCGCCACGATCAACACGCCGAAAACGACGAGCAGGATAATGATGACTTTCTTGGCGGAAATCATGGAGGCGACACGGTAATGGATGGTCCCCCTGGTGACAAGGCCATCTGCAAAAGACGTGCCGCCCCCTGGCGTAGAGGTTATTGGGCTGCGCTGAGGTCAGCCTTTTTGAGCGTCGCTCAGCCGCGTGAACTGAACGTGGCGCATAGCGGGGTTGCTGTAGTCCAGCCCCACGACCTTTCCGGCCTTGTCGCGCTGGAAGCGCAACATCATCCGGCTGAATTGAAACGTGTCGCGATCGATGGGCTTGAACTGCACGCTTCGCTCCGGCCCATGATGTTCGACGCGACCAACCAGGCCGCTCTCGCCCGCCTCGAACACAAAAACAGTGCCCAGCTCGTCGCTCTCGTAGCGGCCGGCAATCGCCTTTAGATCATCCGCGGTGGGAGAGAATGGTTGCGCGCGGCGGTAGCGCGTGACCTTGCCCTCCATGGATTTCATCTCGAACTCGTCCGCCGACACAAAGTGCAATTCGAATTCGTCCGCCGACATGAACTGTGTCGAGTTGCCCCAGCGCTTGAAGCGGTCTTGGGACTGCGCCACGAGCGCAGGCCCGCCCGCGACGACCAAATTGGGGCCCTGTATCGCCAACTGCAGCGGCTCGCCGTCTTTTTCGCGTAGAAACAGTCCAACTCTACTGTTCAGGTCGAGGGCCGCGGCATCCACGCCTTTGGCCGCCACGGGTGGGGCGGGATCCTCATCCGTTTCGCCTTCCGCGCGCGGGACCAGCATCTCGAAGATGTTCATGGCGAAGTCGGCGCGGTCGGTACCGTCGCCGGAATTGCACATGATGGCGATAGCAATGTTCTCGTTTGGAAAGCGGACGAGCATCGACTTGTAGCCATCCGCGCTTCCACTGTGCCAATAGAAGGGGACGTTGCGCTGCTTGTCCACGATGATACCGCGCGCGTACTCGAGCTTCCTGCCGTTGTTGAGGGTCGCGGGTTCGTGCATCTTGTCGGTGACAAATTTCCCGAGGCGATTGTGCGCCAGTGCTTCGTTCCAGATGATGAGGTCGTTGGCGGTGGTGAGCAACCCTCCGCCGCCGCGCTCTTCGTCGATCAGCATGGCCGTCTTGTAGCCGTCCTTGCCTTTCTGGTAGGCGATCGCGCGGTTCGGGACGATGTCGCGCATGTTCTCGTGGTAGGAGCTCGACTTCATCCCGAGCGGTTCGAACAAGCGCGTGCGCGAGAATTCCGAGAACGGCACCCCGCTCACGCGTGCGACGATTTCCTTCGCCAATACGTAACCGCTGTTCGAATAGGAAAACTCCTCGCCGGGGACAAAATTGAGTCCACGCTGGCGCGTGATCGCGGTCAACGCATCGACCTTCTCGCGAGACAGCGGCAAGAGTCCGGTCCAGTCGCGAATGCCGCTGGTGTGCGTGAGCAGATGATCGATGGTGACCTTGTGTCCGTAATCGGGAAGCTCGGGAATGTACTTGTGAATGTCGTCCGAAAGCGAAACTCGTTTTTCTTCCACGAGCAGCAGAATCGAAGCCGCAGCAAACTGCTTCTGTAACGAGCCCGCATCGAAACGAGTATCCGGCGTGATGAGAGTACCGCGCTCGAGATCGGCGGAACCGTAGCCGCGGCTCGCGATCGTCTTTCCATTTTGCAAGACCGCGCACGCGCATCCCGGTGTGGTGGAGGTGGCCCAATCGAAGATTTTGTCGATCTCTTGGGTGGTGTCCTGCGCGTGTGCCGTCGTGCTGACACACAGGGCAATGACCGTGATTCGCAAGAGGACCTGCGCTGACTGAGGACGCGACCTGGCTACTTTCAAAAGGTGTAACTGCATATACCGTCTCCTGTTAGGCGCACGGCTCCGGTGCCCCGGGCGTGCGGCAAAAGATTTGCATAGACATACCTAGAGGTGCAATGTATAGTGCTTCTAGGTAGACGGCAATGGAAATAAACAAAGATCTCGTCGCTGCCTCGGCGACACCGTTGGTTCTCGCCATTCTGAGCGAAGGCGATAGCTACGGTTACGCCATCATCAAGCGTGTCGGCGAATTGTCGGGCGGCGAGCTCGCGTGGACCGACGGCATGCTCTATCCGATTCTGCACCGCCTCGAGCGCAACGGTTACGTGAAGGCAATTTGGGGCGAATCGGAAACGGGAAGGCGACGCAAGTACTACCAACTGACGAAAGCGGGCGCGGAGCACCTCGAGCGCCAACGCCGTCAATGGCATCTGGTCGATCTAGCGCTGCGGGCATCGGGCTCGTCGCCCTCGACCCGGCATCGCAAAAAGGACGATGATTCACATGCAGGAGGATAAGGGAATGACAAGCGAAGCGGCGCTCGAACAGCGCATCGGTGAGTGGCGGAATTATTTCCGCACCCGACAGGCGGTCCACTCCGCCGACGTCGCGGAGCTCGAGGACCATCTGCGCAGCCAGATCGACGCACTGCGCCAAGCCGGGCTGGACGAAGACGAAGCGTTTCTCGTTGCCGTCAAGCGCTTGGGTAGTCTCGATACAGTTTCGCATGAGTTCGCGCGGGAATACTCTGAACGATTGTGGAAGCAGCTCATGGTTGCGCCCGCGGCCGCGGACTCCGGACCGGCGGGACGCTCGGGCGGAGTCTTGGCAGTTGCATTAGCAGTCGGCGCCGCGGTCGCGATCAAACTTCCCGAGCTGTTCGGCAGGAGCATCATGGGCGGCGACACGGACGCATTTTTTTACGCGCGCAACGTCACTCTCTTTGTGCTGCCGTTCCTCGCGGGTTTTTTTGCACTCAAGCGCAGCCTGCACAAGACCGGATGGACATGGTTGCTGTTTCCGTTCATAGCGGCTGCTTTGATCATGAACGTGCTGCCGTTCAAGGTCGACCATCAGACCACGATCCTGGCCATCATCCACCTTCCCATTGCCCTATGGTTGCTCACCATCGGATTCGCGTACATCGGCGGCGAGTGGCGCAATCACGCGCAGCGGATGAACTTCGTGCGCTTTTCGGGCGAGTGGTTCATCTATTACGTGCTGACCGCGCTGGGCGGGGGCACGCTCATCGCATTCACCTTCTTCATTTTCAATGCCATCGGACTGAAGCCCGACGACTTTGTCGGACAGTGGATCGTGCCGTGCGGTGCCGCCGGCGCGGTGCTCATCGCCGCCTGGCTGGTCGAATGGAAGAAGAGCGTCATCGAAAACATGGCGCCTGTGCTCACCATGTTATTCACGCCGCTATTCACCGTGTTGCTGCTGGTCTTCGTGGGCACGATCATCGTCACCGGCAACGCGATCGATGTCGGCCGCGAAGTCCTGATTGGGTTCGACTTGTTGCTCGTGCTCGTCTTGGGACTATTACTCTACTCCATCTCGGCGCGCGATTCGCACGCGCCTCCCAGTCGTTCCGACCGTCTGCGGCTGGCGCTGCTCTTGTCGGCGCTGGTGGTCGACGGTTTGGCACTGTGGGCGATCGCCGCGCGCATTTCCGAGTTCGGATTCAGCGCGAACAAGACCGCCGCACTCGGCTTGAATATCTTGCTGCTCATCAATCTCGGTTGGTCGGCCGTGCTCTACATGCGCTTCCTCGCGAAGGGCGGTTCATTCACCGCACTCGAGCGCTGGCAGACGTCATATCTTCCGGTGTTCGGAATTTGGGCGTGGGTGGTAGTGGCGTTGTTCCCGGTGATCTTCAAGTACCAGTAAGCGCCCCCGCGGTAGCGTCTCGAGGGGGGTTTGCAGGACACCCCCTTCGGGCGCTATTGTCAGTACATGCCGTCCGACCGCGACGATCAACAGCACACTCCCGAGGAAGAACGAGAGATTCGGGAAGCGGCTCTCGACGAGACCATTGCGGCCACGTTTCCCGCCAGCGACCCGCTGTCGACGATTCCAAATCCCGAAGACAAAACCGCGTTGGACCGCCAGCCACCCAATCGGTCTCCGCGGCGCGGTTCTTAGTTTGCTTTCGAGCTTCATGTCGGAACACCACGAACAGTCGACGACGATCTTGGTGCGCAAGCCGGTCTCGCCGGGGATCTCGACGACGCGCCGTCTGCTCGACTATGGACTCGACACGTCGGGCGGATCGAGCTTCGTGCGCGAGCGTTTGGCGCTGCTCGGCAAGACCGTTTATCTCCTCTCGTTCGGTTTCTACGTCCTCCTCGTCGCGAGCGTGGTGCTCGTCGGTGGGGCGCCGTTCATCGACGTGGTCACCCGCAAGGTGGCACTGTGGCACTTCTTCGCGAGCTCGGTGATGGGTGTCTTGTGGCTCATCGCCCGCCGGCCCACGACGTCGATCGCGGTGCTGGGTGCGCTCGATGCGTTCAGCGTCATCTTGGGTGGCACCTTCTTGGGCTTCATGGCGCTGGACGAGCAGTTCCAAATTCAGCAAGCGGTCGCGGCCGTGACCGTCACCGTCATGACGCGCGCCGTCTTGATACCGTCGACGCCGCGCCGGACTCTCTTGCTCACTGCGCTGGCGTTCACTCCCACGATCATCGTGAGCATCGTGCAGCATCACGCCGGTGACCTTTTTCCGGGCATGAGTCCGAGCTTCCAGCGGATGCACTTGGTTCTGAACACCGTCTTGTGGAGTGTTCTGGGAACAACGTTGGCGACGGTTACGTCACGCGTCACCTACGGTCTTCGCCAGCAAGTCGCCGAAGTGAGCGAGCTCGGGCAATACATCCTAGAAGAGAAGATCGGCGCCGGCGGAATGGGCGAGGTGT
>JAICFA010000225.1 GCA_025923935.1 Candidatus Krumholzibacteriia bacterium | reverse complement strand
GGACCATTCAGGATTCGCTCGTCGCCGGGGAAGCAACGTGGAACCCGGCCAACAGCATCGCGGACTATCGCCAGGGACGCGTTACCTCCAAGACCGACTCGATTTTCTCGTTTACCGCGTACAAGAACGTCGCCGGCGTGGGTGTGCGAAAAAACCGGCAAGCGTTCTACGTTGCATCCATCGACGACAATGGTGTCATCGATCCGTCGCCTGCGGTGGTCGAGTTCGTGGCCACCATCGGTGAGTTGCCGGAGATCCGCTTCGTCGTCTACCCGGACGGCACCACACCGCATCCGTACGCCAACCGTCCCGTGCCGCAAGACACGGTCGGTATGTTCAAGCCCTTCGCCATCAGCTATCACGGCATCACTACCAACGGTCAGTTGCGCGCGTACCAGTACTTCCCGCTGAGCACCACCATTACGATCCCGGGGCAGAACGTCTGGAGCTCGGGGCCTACCGCTCTGACGGATACGCTGCGCACGTTCCCGAATACGGGCGCGGAAGCGCTGCCGGCGGGTGTGTTCAAGTTCGCGGCCAAGACCATCGACGACGCCAACGCGGAGTCGGCGGTGGATGCGGGACAGTTCACCCGCGGTGTCGCCCAGGTGGTCATCAATTTCGATCCCGACACATGGATCACGGACGTCAACAACTGGTACATCGACGACAACTTGGAGCAGCAGACCGAACCGGTGAATTTTACCGATGCGGTGCCCGACACCGTGCCCAACCGCAGCTGGATCTACTACCAGTACAGTTCCAAGGACGACACACGCGATACGTGGGTGTGCTCACTCACCAATCCGGATAAGTGCATCGACTTCCAGGTGAAGTACATCATCACGCAGTCGACGGGCAGCCAGGAAGACAGCGGCTGGCTCCCGCGCAACGGTGTGCACGACTCGGACAAGAACGCGGCTACCGACTCGAACTCGGTCAGCATCGGCTCGCTCAACTACCAGTGGTTCGCGCGCGGTGTCGACGAGAACGGTACGGTCGACGGCACGCCGCCGACCTTCGAGGTGGTGGGCAACTTCCGTCCCATTTTCCACAGCGCCACCATGGTCGACCACGACGGCAATGCGCTGGACCTCTCGACGATCGACACGTTGTTGTGGGATTTCGACGCACCGGCGGTGTACGACTCGACCGATGTGCCCGGTTTCAATTACGAGAAGAGATGGTCGTGGACGATCAGTGCCAGCGGCCGCGACAACGCGAAGGACTACGGCAATTCCTCCATCGAGGCGTGGCGTTACTTCATCTTCTCGGATTACGAGCCGGGCCCGGGCAACAGCCCCGGATCGGGCACGGCGTACAATTTGGGACGCGCTGGCGAGTCGTGGTTCGCGGCGGTTTCCACCAATACCATGAGCGACCAGTTCACGCTGCTGGTGCGCTACAACGACAAGAACGGCGACGATCTGTTCGCTCGCTTACCTGAGTACGTGAATCAGCTCCTTACGATTGTGCTGTACGGCCGCGACACGCGCCCCACCGGCGGCGGCGAATACTTGCAGAGAGTCTATTGGGATGCGGTGCCAGACGATTCTCTGGCGGGTGATGGCATCAGTGAACCTAATGTCATCAACACGTTCACCGTATCCACGAACGGACGCGAAACGATCAAGAAGGTATGGTCCTTCTATCTACAGTTCGTCCGTTGAGAGGTTGCGTATGAACCGCTATCGACATCTTGCGTGGGGCGCCGCCATGGGTGCCGTCATTGTATTGGGCGCGTGTGCATCGGACACCATCGACGGCGAGAAAGCCACCAACCAGTCGCCGTCGGTTTGGCTCGCGGCCGCACCGCCCGAAGGCTCGATCGGGACCTACACCGTGCAGCTGTTCTGGGGCGGTTGGGACCCGGACGGCGAGATCCGCAAGTACGAGTACTTGGTGACCGACAACGTGACCGGCGTGTTCAATCCCGCCGACACCGTCGACGTTCCCTGGAACCCGGTGGTGGGCAACGATTCCACCTTCACGTTTTCGGCCGATTCGCTGCAAGACGCCAATCCGGATCCGGAAGACCAGACTGCGACCTTTATCCGTTCGCACACGTTTTTCATCCGTGCCGTCGACGAGCAAGGACTGCGCTCGCGCGAGCCGGCTTACCGCTCGTTCACCTCGCGCACCATCTCGCCGGAAGTGCGCATCACGACACCGCGCGCCGATCTCGGGATTACGCCGGCCGACATGCCGCCGATCTCGACCATTAGCTGGACGGCGACGGACTTCGTGGACGATGAATTCACCCGGCAGGACCCGGAGTCGGTGCAGTTTGCCTTGGTGAGCACCGAGAATCACGGCGACTACGCCACCACCATTACCTATCTGCGCGAGCATCCGGACGCACCCGAATGGATGCCGTGGATGTGGTATCGCGCGCCGGGCGACTCCGGCAAGTCGTGGACGACACCGCCGCTCGAGTTCGGCGACTACGTCTTCGCCATCCGCGCCAAAGACGAAGCGGGTGCGGTGACACCGGTATTGGACGAGCCCGTCAACGTGCGGCGCCTAAAGGTCCAGGAACGCAGCTCGGGTCCGACGTTCGTATTGACCAGCAGCTTGATGGGCAGCATCATCGCGGCGTCGTGCGACTATCCGCTCACCATCGCCGACGTTCCGGCGGGGATCGATCTTTCGTTCAACTTGAGCGCGTGCGCCGATGATTACGGCGGCACCGTGTCCGGTTACCGCTACGGCTGGGATATTTTGGATTTGAACGATCCCGACCAGTGGGAGGTCGACTACACGCCGTTCATTTCTGCGGTGGCGACCACGCCCGCGCGCTCTTTCAACTTCGGCACGCACACGTTCACCGCGGAAGTGATCGACAACTCGGGCTTCTGCTCGCGCATCGAGGTCAAGGTCAACATCATTCGCTTCACCGGCGAGCGCAACTTGCTCATTGTCGACGATTACCGCGCCGACGAAGTGCCCGGGCAGTCGGGGTGGGCCGCGACCAACGGCGGCGCTCCCAATGACGCCGAGCACGACAATTTCTGGAAGGACATGGTCTCCAACCTGGAAGGCTTCGACGAGCTGCGCGACATGATTCAGACGTCGCAGGACCGCGAGCTGCCGCTGACGACGATCGCATCCTACAAGAACATCGTGTGGAGCGTGTTCGGCGATCTCGATGCCAGGGCGGCGGACGCACTGCCGCTCTTGCACACGTTCATTCAGTACCGTTCCAAGCGGCCGCCGGGAAACGCCGGCGGTGCGTGCAGCGCGACCGGCGGTGTTTCCGGCAAAGTGATCCCCAACTACGTCGGGTTGGCCATGCAGGCGGGTGTGCACTTGATTATCGCCGGCAACCACCCCATCCAGAACGTGGTGCCGCGTCTGGGAACCTTCGCCGTGCGCTGGCCGATGATTCCATTGTATGAGCTCGAGCCCGGCAGCGTGCAGACCGGCACCGGCCCGGAACAGGAAGACATCGACGATCCGCCCGGCAACCTGGCGTTTGCCTACCGCGAGATGTGTTTGGAAGCCATCGACTACGGTATCATGACGAACCAGCGCGTGCGCGCCGGGGGAACCGGTGCCAACCGTCGCTACTGCGGGGTGACGCCGGCGTGGCGCCGGCCGGACGCTGCCGAATCGCGGCGCACCGACGGCATGCGCGGGGGTATCCCGGCCGATTTGAACTTCCCGGCGATTGCATTGCGGCCTGAGGCTGCGGATCCAGGGCGGCGGTTTGCGGTAGAGTCGCAGTCGATCGATGTCGAGGTCTACAACCCGGAGTACTTCCGCCAGGGCCTGGCGTGCAACTTTGTGCCGCCGCCGCGTCCGTGCTTCGAGCCGATCTATTTGCTGGATTGTATCGATACCGAAGAGCGCACGTATCAGCAGCCGGTCGCGTTCTGGACCAGCACGTACGCCGATGTCGTCGCGGAAGACATTCCGAACGCGGTGGGCGCGCGCAGCGCCGTGTTCGGATTTCCGCCGGTGTACTTCAATCCCGGCCAAGTCAAGCCGGGGATTGAGTACATTTTGTTCGACGAATGGCAGCTTCCGCGGAAGCAACAGTCGGCTTCGGCGGCTCCGTGACGGATGCCGAGTCTTTTTGAGGGAGGGCCCCTTTGAACGCTCCTGATTCCTGGAAGCGCGCGACGGCGATTGCCGTCGTGCTGGGAGTGGTGTGTAGCTGGAGTTCCTTCGCCGCCGCGCAAGCGCCGGATTCATTGTTGTTGCAAGCGCCGACCGGGGTCAGCACGCGCAGCGTGTACCAAGCCGGGTCGAAACGCTTCGTCAACTACATCCTCTGGGACGATATTCCCAACGACATCGGCACGCTGGTTGAGGCACCCACCCCGTGGGCGCTGAACACGAGTCCCACCGACACGCTTTCCGTCGTGAGTGCGCGCGGACCGTACAACGGCGACATCGATCGCACGGTATTGTTCACCGCGCAAAAAGCGGGCTACGTGGGGACCGACTCGGTCATCGTCACCTATGAAATTCGCCGCGAAGAACACTTGAGCGGCCGCATCGTCCTCTTGCCGAGCTATGTGCCCAACACGTGGATACCGGTTCGCTTCGGGCCGGGTGGCAGCACCGACTTCGGGCTGCAGGTCAACTTCGGCGCCGGCGTGGTCGACCGCTTCAGCACCTTCAGCGTGGGCCTGCAAGACTTCGAAGGATTTCACGTCTGGCGCGGAATCGAACGTGACGGCAGCGATCTGACCATCGTCGCCGAACTATCGAAAGAAGAGGCCTTCGTCGGCGACGCGCCGGGAGGCGCGCTGCTCGACTCCGTCTATTATTACGACGTGATACCGACGCTGCGCCAGCACCGCGACTGGCTCTCTCCCTTCGGCGCCATCGATTGCGTGGGGACGCGCTTTACCCTCGATTTGGCACCCGATCAATATTTCTGGTACGACTGCAACGCCAGCAATGGGTTCACCTATTATTACGCGGTCACCACCTTCGATCGCGGCTACGAATCGGTCTCGAGCCAGCAAGGCTTGGAGAAATTCGACAATTGTGCGGTCGCCAAGGGGCAGCCGTTCGAGTGTCCGAGCGAGATGGTGCAGATCGAGATGGAGGTCTTGGCCCAAAACGACCTATACAAGGTCTATGTGGTGCCGAATCCGTACCGGTC
>JAICFA010000224.1 GCA_025923935.1 Candidatus Krumholzibacteriia bacterium | reverse complement strand
TGACTCGCGCCGAATCGCCGGGGAGAATGGTTGGACTGGCCGAAGCGGTGATGCTCAATGCAGCATCCGCACGCCCGATGCCGGTGTCAGTGCCGTCAACCGGGAACGTGTCCTGAAACATGTCGATGTCTCGGGTGCTCCACACGGGGCCGACGATATCCACGCGGTAGATTCTGACGTTGTCGAAAAGCGGGGCGTGGCTGTGACACGTCCCTGAACCGACGGAGCCGCACCAAATGCCGCACTGGTCAACAAGGCCGATTCGCACCTGCAGGTGCGACGCCGTCGCCGGAATCAGATCCCCGATGGGGTAGAGAAGCTGGTACCAGCCGCGCAACGGAATGAAATAGATGAAGCCGCGCGAAACCCACCGTCCCGCACACCCATCGACGATAGCTCGAACGTCCCACGTGTGGAAGATGAGGTCGTTGGCGCCGTGGTCTCCGTACATCGCAATTTGCAAGTTCATCACCGAACCGGTCCCGGTGATAGGAATCTGCGGCGACTGAATCCCGGCGTTGATGTACTGACCTTGCGAATTCTTGTAGGGAACCGCTGCCTGCTGGGGAAACCCGCCGCAACCGTAGTTGTACGGCGAACCCGCAATCGCCGCCCACACGCACGACAGATTCTTCACGCATACGTCACGGTCTTGTACGAGCGACGACCCGTGAAACAGCGCCATGTACGAAGCGCCATAACCCGGAATCGTACCGGCCTCCCAATCGTCGGACGAGGTTTCGTCGATTGCTTCATCCTCGAAGTCTTCGAGCGCCAATGCCTCCACGAGAAGGTTGTCGATCACGACGGGTCCACCATGGCTGTCGTAAGCGCCGTCCTCATCCGAAAAGCCCCCATCGGAGTAGAAACGTAGGCGGACTCTCGCGGGACCGGTCAACGCGTATGACGCGGAGTGCGAAATGGTTTGCACGCCATCCCATTCGTTGATGCCACCATCAAGTGTGACCCAATCGGTGAGCGGCGATGGGCTGGCGCAGTTCCCGGTCGCTTCCAAGAAGACGGCGTCATAGCCTTGTTCGCTATCGAGCTCCATCAGAAACGACGTGTCGAGGCTACCCGTAATCGGAATGCATGTTTTCGTTTGCCAGACTTGATTCCAATTGTTGCCGTATCCGGGCAACACCAGATAGCCGCAGCCATTTCCCGTGGCCGATGCGGGCATTCCGCACCAGAGCGATTTGCCTCCCGCGAGGGCCGCGTAGTTGTCGCCGGGGTTTACGTTGACACCGGCGAAATCGTCGACGTGCCAATACACGCCCGTCTGTGCGGTGACATCGATTGTAGTCCAGCCCTGCGCGCTGCACGTCGAACCGACGTCGAATGTGTACGACGCGAGGACGGTGGTGTTGGGAGCCGCGAGCGCAAATCGCACCTTGCGGGCCAGCGAGCCGTCGGTGGCTCCGACCGCATTCGGCATCTCCGCGGTTCGGACCGGTTCCGCCCCGCGCTTTGCCTGCGCAACCACCGCCGCCGAGAGAAACATCAAGAGGGCGAAAGCGAGACGTATGTTCATTTCAATAACACCATCTTTCTCGTCTGTTCGAACGAGCCGGTCCGGAGTCGATAGAAGTAGACGCCGCTGGCGACGGACTCTCCCTGGACGTTGCGTCCGTCCCAGCGGACGTCGCTGTGTGAACCGGCTGCGCGGGTTTCGTCGAGCAGCGTTCGCACGTACGCACCGGTTACGTCCATGACGTCGATGCGCACGCGCGACCGCGTCTTCAGCGAGAACACGATCGTGGTCTGGGGGTTGAACGGGTTCGGGTAGTTCTGCGAGAGCGAATTGATCGAGACCGGCGTGGCGGCCGTGGGCGGAGATAGGGGGCCACCCAAGTAGGCCAGAATGTCGCGCAGATGCTTGGCGCGATCGAGAACGCCGTCTGCTTCGTCGTCGCGAACATAGGCAAAGCTGAAGCCGGAGATCATCACGCGCGCGTTGCCGGTATCCTTGGATATGACCGCGGCATTGTTGCCCTCGGCGTTGTAGGCGAGCTGCTTGACCGAAGTACCGGTCGGCGCCATCACGTCGAAGTCGTTCAACAAAGGACAACCGCCATGAATGACGAAGGTGTCCCCGGAGAACGCGCGCCCACTGACGCCGACTCCCAACGGGGCAATGCCGAACGTCGGGCGATGGTTGCTGCTGACCAGCGAGTACGTGATCGACGTGGTCTTGAAGGCCACGGCGGAGGCACCCGCCGCGGTATTGAGTCCTTGCGGATAATCGTCGCCGCAAATGTAGATTCCGCCCGTTAGCGTGAGTCCCGCGAGGAACGAGTTCACCATGGCGTAGTCGTTCGATTTCTCGGGTGCGCCCGTTCCGTCGCCGAGACTTTGCGTGATATCGCCGGCATCCCAGAGAATCCACCGGTAGTTCGCCCCGATTTGTTGCGCGACATTCGTGACGCGCGTGCCGGGGCGATTGGAAACGCTCGACGTCGGGCCGCGCACGTCGTACCGCTGCGGCGTAATGCCGAGCTGATCGAACGCGGTATCCCAATAGATTTGTGAGCCGCGACCGTCCATGCCGTCGACGTAGAGAACCGGCGTGGGATCGTCGAGCGGGAGGATGCTGAACTCCGATGCGGTCTCCGCGGCGATTGCAAGATCGTCTTGCACAAAGGTGAGGGCGCTTCCCGAACAGTAGGTGGTCTGGCCGTTGGTATTGGTTGCGCCGAAGAAGAACTCGATGACATCGCCTGCTTCAAACAGGTTGTCGTTCAAATCGACGACGAAGGTGCTCGTGGAAGCGACACGCAGCCAGCATTGAACCCGCGTCCACGTCTTTCCCGACAGTACGATCGTGTCTTTGAACGGATAGGATGGGCCGCCCGACAACACGGCGCCGCGCTTGGTCACACTGGGCACGTCGCTATCGATGACATGCACCCACACGTAGCACGCCTTGTTGCCGTTGGTTCCGCCTTGATTGCCTGTGCCGCAGAGATTGTCGGTGGCCAGACCGCTGGGATTCGTGCCCACGACCGCGGTAATGGGATCGCTGACGATGATGCGGGCCGAATCGCCGGGCAGAATGGTGGGGCTCGCTGATCCCGTGATGCTCAGCGCAGCATCGGCGCGGCCGATGCCGGTGTCCGTACCGTCCACGGGGAAGGTATCCTGAAACAGGTCGATGTCGCGCGTGCTCCACGTGGGACCGTCGATATCGACGCGGTAGACCCGCACATTGTCGAGAAGCGGCGCGTGGCTGTGACACTCAGCCCACCCCGTGCCGCACCAAACACCGCATTGGTCGATGATGCCCAGGCGCGCTTGCATCGCAGGGGCGGCTAGCTCGATCAGGTCGCCAACCGGAAACGTGTTCACCAGCCAATCCTTTTGCGCGCCGAAGTAGACAAAGCCACGACTGCGCCACCGGCCTGCACAACCGATTTGGCTCAACGAGCGCACGTCCCAGATGTAGAAAATAAGACCATCGAGAGACATATCGCGGTAGACCGAGAATTGCAGATTCACGCGGCTGCCGTTGCCCACGAGCGGAATCGAGGGCGACCAAATTTCCGCGTTGATGTACTGGCCTTCAGAATTGCCTTTGGGGACCGCAGCTTGTTGCGGGAAGCCGCCGCATGCATAGGTCTCCGTCGAGCCCTTGATCGCGGCCCACATGCAGCTCAAATTCTTCGCACATGCGTCTTGTTGCACGAGACTGGAGCCGCGGAAGAGCGCCATGTAGGACGCTCCGTATCCGGGAGCGACGTCCGCCTCCCAATCTTCGGTTTCGGTCGCATTGACGTCCTCACCTTCGAAGTCCTCGAGGGCGAGTCCCTCGACCACCAGGTTGTCGATCGTGACGGGACCCGAATGGCTGTCGTAGTTCAAATCTTCGTCTGAGAATCCGCCATCCGAAGCGAAACGCAGGCGGACCTTGACGGGATTGCCGACGACGGCGTACGAACCGCCGGCCGACATCGGACCTTGAATGCCGTCCCAATCGTTGGTGCCGCCGTCGAGCTCGTGCCAGTTGGTAAACGGTGCGGTACAGTCTGTGGTGTATTCGAGAAACGTCGCGTCGTACCACGGCTCGGAATCCAACTCCATCAAGAACGCGACATCGAGCGTGCCTGTGACCGGAATGCACGCCTTCGTCTGCCAGACTTGGTTCCAGTTGTTTCCATAACCGGGGAGCGCGAGGTAGCCGCACGTGAGCCCGTTTGGCGTCGCGCGCGCGCCGCACCACAGCGACTGGGTCCCCGCGAGGACGGCGAGCGAGTCGCCGGGGTTGACATTCGCGCCCGCGAAATCATCGACGTGCCAGAACTCCGCGATCTGCGCGGTGCCGTCGACGACGGTCCAGCCTTGCTCGTTGCACGTGGCCCCCACGTCGAAGGTGTAGTTTGCGAGCAAAGTGGTGTTGGCCGCTGCCAAAGCGAAGCGAGACTCGGGCGCAAGAGAACCGTCGCGCGCGCCGGCCTCCGTGATGGGAGTGTCCGTCCGAATCGGCTGCTCGACAGGGGGGCGGGTAAAACCGGGGACGTAGGAGAGTCCCGTTATGGTAAGTGCTGCGATTGTGGCCCTTAGCATGGCTCGCCTCCAGCGGTCGGCGGCGGTTGCCACGGGTAAGTGCGCCGTTTTGCGGCGAAACGGCTAACCCAAAATGGGCTCGCGGGGCTGGCTACTTGAGAAGGACCATCCTTCTCGTCTGCTCGAAGCCGTCCGTAGCGAGCTTGTAGAAGTAGACCCCACTCGCGACCTTACGACCGTTGCGGTCATGACCGTCCCCGCGAACGTCCGTGGACGATCCCGGGGCCCGCGTCCCGTCGAGCAGGATGCGCACCAACGCGCCGGTGACGTCGAAGACATCGATGCGGACATGACCGCGCTGCTTCAGCGAAAAGGCGATCGTCGTCTGCGGGTTGAACGGATTCGGGTAATTCTGCGAGAGCGAATTCGAAAGCCCTGCGATCGGCACGTCGGTGGGCGGCGGCGGAGATCCGCCCAAGTAGGTCAGGATGTCGTGCAGGTGATCGGCACGGTCCATGACGCCGTCTGCATCGTCATCGCGGATGTAGATCAAGCTGAAGCCGGAACTCATTACACGCTTGTTGCCGATGACTTTGTTGCCGGTGACTTTTGAAACGACGGCGGCGCGGTT
>JAICFA010000223.1 GCA_025923935.1 Candidatus Krumholzibacteriia bacterium | reverse complement strand
CTGCTGCAAGACCTTCCACCTCATGCGCTACAAAGAAGACGGCTACTTCGTGGTCTACGTCGGCAACGGCCTCTCCGACCGCTGCCCGTGCGAAAGCGCCGACCTGGTGCTGGCAAAAGGCGAGTTGTTGGCGCATTGCCGCGCGAAGAAAATCGGCGCGGTGGAATTCAAGAACTTCCGCGACGTCGAGCGCGAAGTGCTACGGCGTCTCGTCTTAGAAAATCCCAATTCCGCCTGACCATCCCGTCATCTCCTTACGGTTTTTGACACTGCCCACCATGGGTGTTAGACTCGCCGGTGTGGGTTAGCCAGCCACACGACGAGGAGATCGCCGTGTCACACATACTCGCCCGGATTCCCGCGTTTGCGACCATTTTGCTCGTCCTAGTCGCTCCGATCACCGCGCGGACACAATCGATTCCCGAGCACGTTCCCAACCAGCTCATCGTTCAATTGCGAGCCAGCGCTCCTGCTGTCGATGCACTCGCGGTGCGCGGCAGCGTGAACGCGACGGTCGTTCACCGCTTCAAGTTTATCAACGCGGAGTTGTGGCAGATCGACGGGATTTCTGTCGCTGATGCGATCACGAGTCTCGCGCGCGACAGTCGGGTCGACTTCGTCGAGCCGAATTACATCGTGCACATCGACGCGGTGGCAGGCGACAAACAAGTCGTGAACGCCGTTATTCCCAACGATACCCGCTTTCCCGACCAGTGGGGCCTGTACAACACGGGGCAAGCTGGGGGCATCCCGGATGCCGACATCGACGCTACCGAGGCGTGGGATGTGACTACAGGCGGATCGGTGTTGGCGGGGTTGATCGGGACGGGCGTTGACTACAACCACGTCGAACTGGCAAACAGCATCTTCAGCAATCCGAACGAAATTGCGGGCAACAACATCGACGACGACCTTAATGGATACATCGACGACGTTCGCGGGTGGGACTTCGTCAACAACGACAACAATCCGATCGACGACCACGGACACACCACGCATTGTGCCGGCATCATGGCGGCCGCCGGCAACAACGGCGTCGGTGTGGCGGGGGTGAGTTGGTCGGCCCGTATTATTCCGCTCAAGTTCTTGGGCTCGACCGGGAGCGGCAACATCGCGAATGGGATCAAGGCCCTCGAGTATGCGGCCGTGATGGGCGCGAAATTCACGCACAACCCGTGGGGTGGCGGACCGTTTTCGCAAGCGCACTATAACGCGATCCAAGCGACGGGCTTGTTGTTCGTGACGGGAGTGAGTACCGCCAACGCCAACCAAGACCTCAATCCATTTTATCCCAGCAGCTACGATCTGGCGAACATCGTGGCGGTCGCCGGCACCTCAAATACCGATGCGAAAGCGTCGTTCTCGAGCTACGGGGCCACCAGCGTCGATTTGGGTGCACCGGCCGTTAGCATCGTGGGCACGTATCCGTTCAATCAGTACAACACCTTCACCGGTACGAGCCAGGCGGCATCGTTCGTGGCCGGTGCAGCCTGCCTCTTGTTTGACGCGGCACCGTGGCTCTCCGCGCTCAGCGCCAAGGACAAGATCTTGTCGAGCGTGGACGTCATCCCGGCGCTGAACGGACTGTGGGTCACGAGCGGACGCTTGAACGTCGCCAACATGCTGGCGACGGTGACGGGGATTGACAACGGAGGCACGCCGTCACGAGTTTCTCTACACGCGAATTACCCGAATCCGTTCAACCCATCCACGACGATCGCGTACGACCTTGCGCACGCCGCGTCGGTCCGACTGACGATCTACGACGTTGGCGGCCGTGCGGTGCGCGAGCTGGTGCGCGCCGCGCAGCCGGCGGGACGGCACACGGCTCGCTGGGATGGCCGCGACGCGCAGCGCGTGCCGGCGGCGAGCGGTGTCTATTTCTATCGGTTGGAAGCCGACGGATTCACGCAGACGCGGAAGATGGTTTTGCTAAAGTAGCGCTAGTGCCCAGCGCTCGTTATTGCCGACCGCGTCCGCCCGGTGGGGTGGCGGTGTCGGCGAACTCGCCCTGGTCCTTCTTCCACTCTTCGAATTCCTTCCAAAACGTCGAGTCGAAGGTTGTCGAGTCGAAGCCCAGCTTGACCATGCCCGCTTCGGGATTGAGCACGGGATGGTCGACGGTGCTGTCGGGGTTGTAGCGCGGGTCGCCCTTGTAGGTTCGGAAACCGACCTCGGCCATGAACACGTCGAGCTCTTTGCGCGTGATGTGGTGCTGGTTCACGTAACGCGCGAGCGAGTTGGTGACGAAATCGACGTCCTCTTTGGCGATCTTGCCCATCTCGGCGCGGCCGTAGAATTGATTGAAGAGGAGATGGATCTCCTGCAAGTCGTCGCTGCCATGGACGCTGTCGGCCACCAACGCCACGAATTGCGCGACGAGATCGTCGCGGTGGTGCTGCGGGGACTCGCGCTTCTTGAGGACGATACCGGCCACGATGGCCACGACGGCCAGGATGACGGCGAAACCGAATAGACGGGTTTTCATGGCCGTCAATATAGCGCGCGCCCAAACGGCGCCGCAATGCAGGGATTGGGCTCTACCTCCGCGGTGGGCTTCCGTTATAATGCCGCCTCCATGGTCCCCCCTAAATTCGGCGCGTACGACGTTCTGGAAAAGATCGGTGCGGGAGGCATGGGCGAGGTCTATCGCGCCCGCGATACCCGCCTGGGCCGCGACGTTGCCATCAAAGTTCTCCCCGATGCGTTCGCCAGCGACGCGGAGCGGTTAGGGCGCTTCGAGCGCGAAGCGCGACTGCTCGCGTCGCTGAACCACCCGGGGATTGCGTCCATCTACGGGCTCGAAAGCGCGGAGGACCGCCGCTTCTTGGTGCTCGAGCTGGTGACCGGCGAAGATTTGTCGGGCCGCATCGCGCGCGGTGCCTTGGCGCTCGACGAGGCACTCCCGATTGCGCGCGACATCGCGGAAGCCTTGGAGTACGCGCACGAGCAGGGAGTCGTGCACCGCGATCTGAAACCGGCCAACGTCAAATTGGCGGCCGACGGGCGCGTCAAGGTGCTGGACTTCGGCCTCGCCAAAGCCCTCGACTCCGACGAAGAACGAGACAAGCGGTTATCGCAGTCACCGACTTTATTGAGCTCACCCACGATTGCCGGTGTCATTCTGGGCACTGCGGCCTACATGAGTCCCGAGCAAGCGCGCGGCAAGGTCGTCGACAAGCGCGCGGATATCTTTGCATTCGGGTGCGTGCTGTTCGAAATGCTGACGGGCACGCAGACGTTTCAGGGCGAGACGGTATCGGACACGCTGGCGGCGGTGCTCAAGACAGAGCCGAATTGGGGACTACTTCCGTCCCATACACCACGCGCGATCATCGATCTCTTGCATCGCTGCGTGCAGAAAGATCCCAAGCTGCGATTGCGCGACATCGGCGAGGCACGTATCGCCATCGACCACGCGCGCCACGCCGGCGACGAGCCGGCGGCTGCGAGCGCGGTCGCAACCCCCGCGCCGCGCAAGCGTCGCGACCTCATGTGGGCCGCGGCGAGTGTCGCCGTCGCGGTGCTCGCGTTTCTCGGCGCGCGAGCGTTCACTCCTCCACCGCCTTCACCACCGGTGCGCAAATTCAGCATCGACCTTCCCGTCCAGCGCGGCAAGATGATCAACGAGTTCAGCGTCGCCTTGTCGCGCGACGGAAACCAGCTCGCGTATGTGCACAGCGATCGCCTGTGGGTCAGGCGCTTATCGAGCTTCGACGCTCACGAGCTCGCGGGAACGGAAGGCGCCGAGATGCCATTCTGGTCTCCGGACGGCGAATTCCTGGGTTACTTGAGCGGCAGCGAGCTACGCCGGATTCCCGCCGAGGGCGGAAAGAGCCAGATCATCTGCAACGTGCCCGGGGGATTCACCGGCGGCCGGCAGGCATGCTGGACCGAAGACGGCCGCGTTTTGTTCACGACCGGCGGCGGCGGGATTTTTGCGGTCAACGCCCTGGGCGGCGAAGTTAAGGAGATTGTTCCGCTGCAGAAGACCGAACAGGACTATCACGAGGTGAGCGCGCTCCCCGGCGGCCGCGGACTCCTGTATTCGCCGCACCTGCGCAACGCCGGCACCATGTCGCTGTATCTCTACGCGGACGGCAAGCGAAAGGAATTGCTCACGCTCCCGGGCGCGCGCGTATGGCAGCCCCGTTACGACTCCAGCGGACACATCCTGTTTCGCCGCACGCCAACGTCGTCGGGCGTCTGGGCGGTGCCGTTCTCGCTCGAGTCGTTGTCGGTCACCGGCGATCCGTTCCTGGTGGAAGCCGACGCCGCCGAGCCGTGTCCCGCGGCGGACGGAACGCTGGCATTTCGCCACGGAGGGGAAAGCGGACGCTATCAGCTGGCATGGGTGGGTCGATCGGGACGCGTGATCGAGGCAATCAGCGAGGTGACCGGTCGCATCGGGCAGGCTGCCGTCTCGCCCGACGGGAAACGGGTCGCTGCCGTTATCGAAGAATCCGACAACATGGACGTCTGGGTGTTTGACCTCGCGCGCGGCACGCGTACCCGTCTGACCTTCGACAGCGGCAGCGACGTCCGGCCGCAGTGGACGCCGGATGGAGCGACGCTGGTGTATTTCAATTCATCCAAGGGCTACGTGATGTCGCGCGCCGCCGATGGGACCGGGCTCGAGCGGGCTCTTTTTCCTGGGTGGACGCCGTCAATGAGTCCCGATGGGCGTTTCGTCGTGTACGAGATCGACAACGGCATTGCGCTCCGGCCGTTTCCGGTGGATACCACCACCGCCCCTACCGTCGTCGTCGTCGGCAATCCCGACGCAGTGCAGCCGGTGGTTTCTCCCGACGGAAACTACCTCGCATACGTGTCGAACGAGTCCGGCCGCTGGGAGGTCTATGTCACGCGGTTCCCGAGCGGCGAGGGAAAATGGCAAGTTTCGACCGACGGCGGAACCTGGCCGCGCTGGAGCGGTCGCGGCGATCGCCTTTATTATCAATTTAACTCGGCGCTGTCGGAAGTCGACGTCGACCTGGACGGCGGTGTCACGTTGGGACGGCCGCACGCGCTTTTCCGGGGCGATTCGGTCGGCGTCAATCTGAATCCCAGCACGAACTTCGATACCAGCCAAGGGGACCGCTTCGTGGTCAACGTTAGCGCCGGGGACGAGTCGG
>JAICFA010000222.1 GCA_025923935.1 Candidatus Krumholzibacteriia bacterium | reverse complement strand
GTCGATGTCGTGGGCGTCGGAGGAGAGTGGCCCAAGTAGTTGGCCTGGAATCAATCTTGCAGAGCCGGAAGGAATTACCGGCTAGTGGCAAGAAAGGAGACGGTTCGATGTTGCAGCGGATTTCGCGTTCGGGTTGCGTGGCCTTGCTTCTCGCGGTGGCGGCATGGGTCGCACCCCAGATCGCAGCCGCCAGTGCCTCGTATAACGGCACGCGCGGCCTCATTCGAACCAAGTCGGCCGACACCTTTCGCAAGGGAAGCCTGAGCTTCCAGCTTTCTTCCAATTACGGCAAACAGGACAATGAAGAGCTCGTCCCCGGCGGGTTCTTCCCGGCCGCCGACTCGCTCTTGGGCAACGCCGTCGTCGACTACCACACCTTCATTACGCGCGCGACCATCACCTACGCGCTCTCCGACTTCTTCGAAATCGCCGGCGACCTGGAGGTGCGCAACTGGATTCGCACCGTCGACGACGAGGGCGAGCACACCGGGATGGAGACCTTCACGCGCGGCGGCATCGGCGACACCGACGTGTCCGCCAAGCTGTCCATTCCGCTCCCGTCCGAGACCTTCAAGCTGGGTGCATTCGGAAACGTCGTGTTTCCGACCGGCGACAAGGACAAGGGCTTCAGCACCGGGGAGAACGACATCACGCTCCTCGGCCTGGCCACCATCGACATGTCGGATCTGCAGAGCTTCGTGCCCACGCGCTTGCACGTGAACGCGGGCTACCGCATGAACCGCAACGAAGAAGAAGGCTACGGCATCTTCGATCCCAATTTCCCCGATTCGTCGGGCTTCAATCCGCCGGGTTATCCGGCGGTACCCGACGGCGAGAGTGATTCGTACAACGACGAGTTCCTGTTCAACGCGGCCCTCGAGTTTCCCGCGCCGTCGGTGACGTTCTTCGTCGAGTTCGACATGCACAAGCTGCTCAATGTCGACATTCCCGAGGACGCCGGTGTGAACGCATCGACCTACACGCTCACCCCGGGTGTCGAGTTCCGCGGACGCACCACCTCGCTGGAGCTGGGCGCCGACATCAATTTGAACTCGGGCGACAACCCCGCCGCCATCAACGCGCCCGACTGGGGCCTGTGGGTTGGCTTCGAGTACGGCGCCGAGCTGATTCCGCGCGACTCCGATCGCGACGGTGTGACCGACGACAAGGACGGCTGCGCCGACAAGGCGGAGGACGTCGACGGCTTCGAAGACGCCGACGGCTGCCCCGACCTCGACAACGACGGCGACACGCTGCCCGACAAGGCGGACATGTGCCCCGATCTCGCCGAGGACTCCGATTCATTCGAAGACGGCGACGGCTGCCCCGATCTCGACAACGACCAGGACGGCATCCAGGACGCCAACGACAAGTGCCCGAATGAGCCCGAGGACTTCGACGGCGAGATGGACGACGACGGCTGTCCCGATCTCGTCAAGGACAGCGACAACGACGCCGTCTCCGACGATCTCGATCGCTGCCCGCTGCAGGCCGAAGACGTCGACGGCTATCAAGACGACGACGGCTGCCCGGACCTCGACAACGATTTGGACGGTATTCCCGACGCCGAGGACAAGTGCCCGACGCAGCCCGAGACCTTCAATAATGTGGAGGACACCGACGGCTGCCCGGATGCCAAGGAAATCGGCAAGCAGTTCGTCCTGCGCGGCATCAACTTCGAGAGCGGCAGCGCCGCGTTGACGCCGGATTCACACCCCGTGCTCGACCAGGTGGTCGCCTCGCTCAACTCGTACCCCGAGGTGAAGCTCGAGATTCGCGGCCACACCGACAGCCAGGGACCGGCCGCGTTCAACCTCTCGCTTTCCAAGAAGCGCGCCGAGTCGGTCCGCCAGTACCTGATCAACGGCGGTATCGCTGCCGATCGCCTGACCGCTCTCGGTGTCGGCGAAGAAGAACCGATCTCGTCCAATAGCACGGCCGCCGGTCGCGCCGAGAACCGCCGCATCGAGTTCAAGCGTCTGAACTAGGCACGCGTTGCACCTGCAACACAAAAGGGCCGGTCAAACGACCGGCCCTTTTTGTTTGAGGGGAAGTGACGTTTTCCGAAATTCTGGATAAGGTAGAAGCAAATCCGACAGCGTGACGGCGAAATTGATTTAAATGATTCTACTATTCTTTCCTCTTTTGTGCTGCTTGAACGAAGTGTCCTCGGCGCGCGAGGCGCAACGTGATCCGATCTATCTCCGTGGCGAGGCCAAGCTCGTTGCGGAGATGACAATCGGCGGAGGGCCCGACAAAGGTGATGCGCCGCCGTTGTTCTATCGACCGCGCGACGTCGCTATTGCAAACGACGGCACCATTTACGTGCTGGATTCGGAGACATGTCAGATCGTTGTGTTCGAAGCATCCGGCCAATACCGCGAGCGGTTCGCCGGTGAGGGCGAAGGCCCCGGGCGAGCTGCGCGAGCCGACCCGGATCGCGATCGATCACAAGGGAAACGTGCTGGTGTACGAAGCGGGAAACAAGCGGTTCAGTTCGTTCTCGCACGACGGTTACATCATCGATGTTAAACGGTTTGATTGTGATGTCGTTCGGTTCGTTTGCAATCGTGACGGCCGCATCATCGCTCAAACAGAGACCGAGCACTACGGGCCGGTATCGACGCAGACGCAGTGGTCGCTCGTCGTGTTGGATTCAGCCTTGGCAAGACTGGCGGTTCTCGACTCACTTTCAGTCCGACGATGGATCCATGCTCAGGTGGATGGCGCTATCGTCAGCGCCACGCAGCCGTTCTACGAGGACATGGTTTGGTGTATGAGCTCTACCGGCGAAATCTATGTTGCTCGCAGCGCCGAGTATGTAATAAGGACGTTCGGCAGCGACTTCCATCCAGAGGGAACGCTTCGTCGCAAGGTGCCCGCTGTCGCTATCACCAAGGAAGAACGGAAACGTTACCTGGACAAACTCGGAGGGACGGCATTGATCGGGACAGCTCTGGCAGAGCAGGTTCGATGGCCTCCGCATCGGCCGAGCATAGAAGCGCTGTACTGCGATGCGGACGGAAATGTGCTCGTTCATCGCGGTACTCGCAAGGGCGCTGCTTTGGTGGATGTTTTTCGACTCGACGGGACTTTTCTGGGCGAGGTCGAAATAGCCGGACTGAATCGAAGCGCTGTCTTTCACGGCACGTCCATATTCATGCGCGTATTTTCTGATGAGGAGCTACCGGCCGTGATTCGATATCGAATGGAATGATCCTCTCCCTAGCTACTCGGCTTTGGCCTTCACCCAGTAGTTGTTCATCTCCGAAAGGGCTCTCGTCGGGAGTTTCGGCGCGTGCGTTGCCGAAGACGTGGGGGTGGCGCGATAAGCGAAACGATAGGGGCCGGTCATCACGACCGGCCCCTTTGTTTATTGCGTGTAATGTGTTCTTCGTTTTCCTAAGGGGAGTTCGCTCGTTTACAAGACGACGAAATAGGCGTAGACTGGCAACGACGCGCGCAACGTTCTTCCCAAACTCGGCCGGCTATGACTGCACGACGAAATCGCATTCTCATCCTGGGCGCCGCGGGGCGAGATTTCCACAATTTCAACGTCGCGTACCGAGATGACCTGACCGCCGAAGTGGTGGCGTTCACCGCCACCCAAATTCCGCACATAGAGGAAAGGCCGCCATTCCGTGAGGCATGACCATGCAGCGCGCATCTCTCCTATTTATCGCAATCATCGCCTGCGCCACCACCGCAACCGCGCAGACGCCCGTCCACCTCGGTAGCCAGCGCTTTGGTGGCACGAGCAGCGACTGGGGGTACTCCATCGCCACAGACCCATCCGGCAACGTGCTCATTACAGGTGGTTTCAGCTTCTCGGCGGAGTTCGGCGGCGGGCCGTTGGTGAGCGCCGGGCTACGGGACGTCTTTGTCGCCAAGTACGCGCCGGGCGGAGTACATCTGTGGAGCCAGCGTTTCGGAAGCACAGGCCATGAGGATGGGCGCTGCGTCGCCACTGATGCCTCCGGCAACGTGTTCGTGACGGGGTGGTTCTCGGGAACCGTGGACTTTGGTGGCGGGCCGTTGGTGAGCGCCGGCGATTACGACATTTTCATCGCGAAGTACAGTCCTACCGGGGCGCACCTTTGGAGCCAGCGTTTCGGAGACCTCTTCGGGGACTATACGTCCGAAGGGGGCTACGGCCTCACCACGGATGCGTGGGGCAACGTGTTCGTGTCGGGTTCTTTCACTGGGACCGTGGATTTCGGTGGCGGACCGTTGGTGAGCCCTGGCGGCCCCCCATGGGATCCCCACCCCTCAAATGCCTTTGTAGCTGGATTCAGCCCAGAGGGAACCCACCTTTGGAGCCGCGGCTTCGGGGACTACGAAGACGACTACGCGTACTCGATCGCGGCAGACGCAAACGGCAACGTACTGGTAACCGGCTCTTTCCAGGGAAGCGTGGACATCGGCGGCGGTGCGATGGCGAGCGCCGGCAGCAGTGATATCTTTGTCGCCAAGTACGACACAGCCGGAAACCATCTCTGGAGTCACCGCTTCGGAAGCACCGGTTCAGACGTTGGATACTCAGTCGCCACCGACGGGTTCGACAACCTGTTCGTGACGGGGAGCTTCTCCAACACCGCGGATTTCGGGGGTGGGCCGCTGGTGTGCGCCGGCAGCAGTGATATCTTTGTCGCCAAGTACGACCCCGCCGGAGTGCATCTCTGGAGCCAGCGCTTTGGAGGCAATGGCAGCGACATCGCACACTCGATCGCCACCGACGAGTCAAACAACGTGCTTTTGACAGGGAGCTTCTCTGACACCGCCGATTTTGGGGGGGAGCCGCTGGTGAGCGCGGGCAGTTGGGATATCTTTGTGGTTCGGTACAGCTGGTCGGGGGACCATATCTGGAGTCAGGGTTTTGGGAGCACGAGCGTTGACTTTGGGTCCGCTGTCACCACGGATGTGTCCAATCACGTGCTCGTGACCGGCTACTTTGTCGGAACGGTTGATTTCGGGGGAGGACCGTTGGTGAGTGCCGGCGGCTTGGACATTTTTCTCGCCGAGTATTCGCCGGATCCATCCCCAACGGGCGTGGGCGGCACACCAGCGCCCCATGTTCTCGCCGTGACCAACTTCCCCAATCCGTTCAACCCCAGCACCACGCTGAGCTATGAAGTGCCATCGCGCGGGGCCGTGACC
>JAICFA010000221.1 GCA_025923935.1 Candidatus Krumholzibacteriia bacterium | reverse complement strand
TCGAAGTACGAGTCGGCGCTCCCGCGGCTATCGCTCCTGCTCACCCTCGACCCCGACAACGCGCGCCACTACGCGTCCAAAGCCCGTTGCCTCGCGGCCCTGGGCCAGAGCGACGCGGCGCTGTCCAACATGGATTTGGCGCTGTCGAAAGACCCGCGCGAGGAATACCAGCGGCTGCGCACCGAGATCGCCGCGCAGCACGAACAGCGCCGCATCGACGAGCTCGAGTCGAATGCCAAACGGCTGTTGGAGTCCAATGAATGGATGCGCGACGAAGCGGCCGAGGTGCTGCAAGCGATCCTCGCGCAGGATCCGTCGAACCAATGGGCGCGCGAGCAGTTTCGGGCGATTTCGGGCGGACCGCCGCCGGCGCCGGAACCGGTCGAGCCGCCTGCGTCCACCCAACTCTTCGACGCCGCCAGTGAGGTGATTCCGGTGGCCATGCGGTGGGTCCAGCGCAATCTGGCCGCGATTGTCGGCGTGATCCTGTTGGTGGTGCTGTTCCGCTCGCCGCTCGCGAAGGCACTCGCCAAGCGCGTGCACGAGGCCTCACCGCTCGCGGGCGACTTGTCCACCGTCGACGTGGCGGAGGCCCTCCGTCTCGTCAACACGTCGGCGTTGACGGGTGTGCTCACCTTCCGCACACCGGCCGGCAACGCGCGCGTGTACTTCGAGCGCGGCGCACCGGTGCACTGCTCGGGGTTTGGTCGCGACGGGTTGGAAGCACTGGTGCATTTGGTGAAGTCGGTCGACCAGGGAACGTTTCAGATGAAGATGTGCCCGGTGCGCGAGCGCCTTACCATCGACCAGCCGCTCGACCTGATCCTCGCCGACAGCCCCGTCACCGCCGCCCAGCATGGTGCCGCCGCCAAGCGCAACAGCGACCGCCGCGAAAAGGGGCGCAAGAAGTCCCGCATGGCGGAGCTCCTCGATTCTCACTCGGATAAAAGCTAGCTATTCGGAGGACGCGGTCTCGGCGACTGCGAGCCGCGACAGGTGGTCTTCGACCGCCGTCGCCAGGCGCTCGATGTTGCGCGCCGCGATCTCGGCCAGGTGCTGCTCGCGCGGGTCGAGGCTGCGGGCGGCGATGAGCCCTTCGAACGCCATTTTGATGGCGGTCAGCGGGGTTCGCAACGCGTGCGACGTCATGGCGAGGTCGCCGTTGGGATTGGAGATCGACTCGGCGACGGCGTCTTCCACCGCGGCCCACAGCTCGGAGAGGTCGCTGAAGGGCTTGCGCAGGAGACGGCGTACGCCGATCTCGAGCGCGTCCACACCGAGGGATTCCGACGCGTCGGCGGTCATGAACACCAGCGGGACGTCGATACCGCGCGCGCGCAGCATGCGTCCGAGCTCGATGCCCGACATGCCGGGCATGCGAATGTCGGTGACGACGGCGTCGGGCGTGTCATCGCACAAGGTCGGCAGCGCGTCCTCGGCGCGACGAAACCGCTCGACCTTGTAGCCGCGCGTGGTGAGCGAACGCCCCAGCCATTCGCGCATCAAGTTGTCGTCTTCGATCAGGGCGATTCGGATCACGTCGTCCTCCGCTGCAGTCCAGATGGTGATGTTGGCCGGGGGTAATTGGCAAGCGATGTGCCACGCCGCGGGGGCATTTTGGGGCGTCGGTATGCGGAATCATGGGAATCGCTCGGGCCGCGATCGGAGTCGTGCGGCACCGCCCTGCGGGGGACGGCGAGGGCCCGGAATGCCCCATTATGCGAACGCGTTGCTAGAAGCGGACCGCGAGCCCGGCGGTGATCGACCAGTCGCCGACGCGCTGCGATTCCTCGCCCAGCTCGACCTGGCCTTCCGCGAGCAACCGCAGCGCGGGGCGCCAGTCGAAGCCGGTGCCGGCGAAGGCCAGCGTGCGCTGGGCCGAGGTGCTGTACCAGTACTGCGCGACCCCGCCGCGAATGTCGATGCGATCACTAAGGTCGATGTCCGCCCCACCCGACACGCGAAAGTGGTCGGCGGGCACGGTGTCGTCGGTGTAGCTCGGCTCGTCGACACGATGCGCCCATTCATAACCGGCTATGACAAAGGGCTGCACCGCGCCGATCGAATCGACGAATCCCACCGAGAGGTTGATATCGAAAGTTTGCGACGAATACGGGAAGAAGCGCGTGCTGCCCGTGCCGGAGCCCACCTTGCCGAGTAATGCCAGCGCGCGTCCGTCGGAGCCCCACAGGCGCGCGCGGCCGCGCAGCAAGAGGTCGCCCGGGCCCGACTCGGTGCCGGCATCGCCGGACACCGCGACAAACGGCATCTCGACCCATAAGAGGAACCATTTGCGCGCGGGGAAGGCGCCGACGATGCGAAACATGGTGGCGTGGAGATCGTGGCCGGCGCCGATCTCAATGGTGGCGCGCGCGCTGATGTGGGAGGGAGAAACCAAAAGGGCCGACTCCGTCGCGGCGTTTTCGTAAACGCCCGCGGCGTCGGCCCCCATCGGTAGGATCGTCAGTGCGGCTGCGCACGCGCAGGCCGCCCAACGGCTCCGGTGCATCACGATCCCCGGCAGGCGCCGCTAGTGAACGACGCCCTCGAGGAGCTGGACACGCCCCTGTCGGATGAATTGGACCCAGATCGTGCGGCGATTGCCAGGCAGTTTGTCTTTCGCGACGACTTTGCCGAAGTCGTTCCACGACCGGTGGTGCAGCACCTCGCCGATCTGGTACTCCTGATCCTCGGCATACTCCTTCGCGTGCTCGACGTCGAGATCCTCCAGCGCCACCTTCTGCTCGTCCGGCATGCGTTCGGCATCGGTCAAGTCTTCCTTGGGCATGTACGGGAGAAATCCCTGACAGCCGGGACACTTGAGCCAGAGCACGTCTTCCGTGCTCCCCTGCTTAATGACGTCCATGTCGAAGTCGGCCTTGCAGACCGAGCAATGCTGGTGAATCGTCGTCGTCGTTTCGCTTGGCATGATCACCGTGCGACCGCCCATCTCACGAGATAATGACGCGGCAGCACTCCTCCGCATCAGGCTTGGTTACGTACCGCGAGCCGCACAACGGACACGGGTACCCATCCAACCGCCCATCCCGCTCCGCCTTCCGCAGGAGCTGTACGTACTTGACGTACTCCTTGTCCTTCATGAGCAAGCCGCCCTTGTCCCGCTTTTCCATACCCAACTCCTCCGCGTTGAGGTGAAAAAACCAGGCATCCGCCTAAACCGTTCGTAATGGCCGGGATACACAGGATGCTGTGCCCTGATACGACCAGGCTACCATATCTTGCGGCCACCCTAGGGGAAGCCACAATGGGTCGTCAAGACAAAATTGCGGAAGAGTCAGCGCTCATGCGCCAAGAATCGTCGTGCGGCAACATCGACAGATGGAAATATAGTCGCGCTTCGCGAAAATCGCAAGCGCGCGCGCAGAAACGACGCGGAACGATACGCATGTTGCGCGCAATTATGCGCGCAATGCGTTGTCGAGATCGGCTTGCAGGTCGTCGACGTCTTCGATGCCGACGGAGATGCGCACGAGTCCCGGTGTGACACCGAGCTTCACACGCTGTGCTTCCGGCACACTGCCGTGCGTCATCGTCGCGGGGTGGCTGATCAACGATTCGACACCACCCAAGCTCTCCGCGAGCGTGAACACGCGCACCGACTGCAGCACGTGGTCGGCGCGTTCGAGCGAACCGACGTCGAAAGAAATGATGGCACCAAAACCACGTGCTTGTTGCTGAGCAAGTGCATGATGAGGGTGATCGGGCAATCCGGGATAATTTACGCGCGCGATACCCTTGTGCCCTGCAAGGTAAGTAGCTAGTACGCGCGCGTTCTCCTCGTGCTGGCGCATGCGCACCGCGAGTGTCTTGGTGCCGCGCAGAGCGAGAAAGCAGTCCATCGGCCCGGGAACCGCACCGACGGCATTCTGGAGAAAGCGCAGCTTTTGCGCGGTGGCGTCGTCGTTCAGCACGACGATGCCGCCCACCATGTCGCTGTGGCCGTTCAGGAACTTGGTGGTGCTGTGCACCACGATATCGGCGCCGAGCTCGAGCGGCGTTTGCAGGTAGGGACTCATGAAGGTGTTGTCGACGCACACGCGCGCACCCACCGCGTGCGCCATCTCCGACACCTTGCGAATGTCGGTCACGCGCAGCACCGGATTGGTGGGCGATTCCAAATAGACGAGCTTGGTCTTGGAATTGAGCACGCGCTCCACTTCGCTCAATTCGGCGGTGTCGACGAAGTGAAACGTGATGCCGTACTGCTTGAGCACCATTTCGAACAACCGGTACGTGCCGCCGTAGACGTTGGCGGTGACCACTACTTCATCGCCGGGTGCAACCAAGCGCAGAATGGTGTCGGTGGCCGCCATCCCCGACGAATACGCGAGCCCGTGCTTGCCCTTCTCCAGTGCGGCGACGTTGCGCTCCAGCGCCTCGCGGGTGGGATTGGCCGTCCGCGCGTATTCGTAGCCGCGGTGCTTGCCGATCCCGTCCTGGCGGTAGGTCGACGTCTGGAAAATGGGTGTGATGACAGCACCAGTCTTTTCGTCCGGCTTCTGCCCCGCGTGCACGCAATCCGTATAGAATCCCATGTGTCTCCTATCGCTCCGTGGCTACTTCCCCGCGAACCCGTGCTCCGCGAGCCATTTCTCCGAGTGCACCTTGCTCAAGTAGCGCTCGCCCGTGTCGGGAATGAGCACCACCATGATCGCGTCGGCGGCGAGGTCGCGCGCCACTTGCAGCGCCACCACTACCGCGGCCCCCGACGAGCTCCCCACCAGCAAGCCTTCTTCGCGCGCGAGCCGGCGCGTCATGACAATCGCGTCCGCGTCGCTGCACTGAATCATGTCGTCGACGTACTGGAACTGCACGTTGCTCGGCACAAAGTCTTCGCCGATGCCGTCGATCAAATATTGGTGCGCCGGAATGAGCTCTTTCGTCTTGAAGTAGTGCGTCAGCAAGCTGCCGACGGTGTCGGCGCCGACCACCTTCACCTTGGGGTTCTGTTCCTTGAGGTAACGCGCCGTGCCGCTGATGGTCCCGCCGGTGCCGACACCCGTGACGAAGTAGTCGATTTGCCCTTCCGTGTCGCGCCAGATCTCGGGTCCGGTGGAGCGGTAGTGCGCGTCCGGATTCATCGGGTTGTGATACTGATTGCCGAGAATCGCGTTGGGCCGTTCGTTTACCAGGCGCTTCG
>JAICFA010000220.1 GCA_025923935.1 Candidatus Krumholzibacteriia bacterium | reverse complement strand
TAAGGACTCCAGGTAGGCACATACGGGTTCCGGTGAGTCCTTCGTGGTGGGTTTTGCACTCTACCCTCCGGCGTGCATGACCGGTTTTTGGGCCGGCGATCGGTTCGATACACAGAATCTTATCCTAGGTTCTAGCCAAGATAATGCGGGAGTCGGGATTTCCTACCGTGGATGCGTTGCCTTGCCGGTCTACTTGGGTTACGTCCAATTCTACGCAACGACGCCCAGCGAAGCCTGCTGCGAGTTTCGCGCGTCGGACCCCTCAAGCGTGGCGTCCAGGCTAGAAGGCGGCACTTGTGAGGACTTTACGGCAGTTCCTATCGAGAGCGGTCGGGTCATCCTCAATCCTACGCCCAACTGTCCCTGCGAAAGTCCCGTCGCCACGCAAGCAACTACATGGGGTGGAATCAAGGCGCTCTATCGCTGACGTCTCTAATGAGTTGGGAGGGTAAGCCATGAACGTCCACATTCGAGCAAGGAAAACAATGAGGTTGCTCTGGTTGCTTTTTCTGCTCGTGCTTGCACCAGCAGCAAGCCACGCTCAATCCGATTGGAAGCTCGAGATGTTCAGTGATGCGCAGATGTCGAGCTGCGCCGTCAACTTCAACGGTCCGGGGCTATTTCAAATTCACTTCGTCCATACGGGTTCCGGTGAGTCCATGGCGGTGGGTTTTGCGCTCTATCCGCCGGCATGCATGACCGGCGCCTTTTGGGCCGGCGATCGGTTCGACACACAGTTTGATATCCTGAGTTTTACACAGGCTGACATAGGCGTTGCTATTGCCTATCGTGGTTGTGTTGCTTTACCAGTGTATCTGGGCTACGTCCAGTTCTATGCCACGGCTCCCAGCGAAGCCTGTTGCGAGTATCGCGCGTCGGAAGCGACGTTCGTAGGCGTGCAATTTATAGGGGTAGATTGCGCGCTGGAAGCCGTTCCTGTCGAGAGCGGGCGCGTCATCCTCAATCCTACGCCCAACTGTCCATGCGAAAGTCCCGTCGCCACGCAATCAACGACATGGGGCGGAATCAAGTCGCTCTATCGATAGGTCGTGTCCTAGGACTTTCCGGAACGGAGACGAGACTATGAAACGAGTGCTTTGGATCTGGTTCTTCATCGGATTCGGGATGCAATCATCGGATGTCAGTGCGCAATTCACGAATTCTCTCAAGTTCTTCTCCGATGAAGCGGGAACAAGCTGCTCTTTAAACTACACGAGTGCAGGTGTGGTGAGCACGCACGTCCTCATGACGGGTGGAAGATGGTCTGCCGCAATTCAGTTCTCGGCTGTTTACGCCAGCCTGTTGGACGGGTGCCGTCTGGGTGGGCGACGACTTTCCCGGACCATTCATCCGGGAGGGATCGACTCAAGACATCGACGGGCTGGCTCTTGCAATCGGATGCCAATCAATGCCGTTCCACGCGGGAGTGATATATCACTATGTCAGCGACGTATCTGCATCCTGTTGCCCGTACGCTCCTGGGCCGGCGTATCCGGTCCTCCTGAACGGCATTCTCGTGCGCATTATCGCCACAATCGGTTGTGAACCCGGCGTCCCATTGATTGTCGACTCGGTGGCTAGCGAAATGCAGGGCGTGGGGCTGACAGTGAACGCGAATGCAACTTGCCCATGCGACTTGCCGGTCGCGACGGCGGCGACGACGTGGGGTCGGGTTAAAGCGCTGTACCGGTAGGGGCGCGGTTACTGCTTCGTCACCGAACGCTCCGCCCAAATCTCGGCGAGACGTACGATCGTCTCCGCGGCTTTCTCCATCACCTGCACGGGGACCCATTCCAGCGTGGAGTGAATCGCTTCGCCGCCGGCGAATAGATTGGGGCAGGGGAGGCCCATGTAGGACAGGCGCGCGCCGTCGGTGCCGCCGCGAATGATGGTGTGGCGTGGCGTCACGCCGATGCGCTTGATGGCTTCGCCGGCGTACTCGACGAGGCGCGGCTCTTTCTCCACTTGATAGCGCATGTTGCGGTACGACTCTTTGACGTCGACGGTCACCTTGCCCTTGGGGTAGGCGTGCTGCACTTCCTCGGCGAGCGCCTTGACGATCGCTTTTTGCTTTTCGATTCCCGACATCTCGAAATCGCGTAGCAGCATGCGCATGGTGACGGTCTCACTCTGGCCTTGGATGGCGTAGGGGTGCAAATAGCCTTCGCGGCTTTCGGTCATCTCGGGGCTCATTTCGCGGGGAAGCCGCGTGATGAAATCGCCGAGCATGCGAATGGCATTGACGAGCTTGTTCTTGGCGTAGCCGGGGTGCACACCGAAGCCATCGAAGGTGATCACGGCGCTGAAGGCATTGAAGGTTTCGAACTCGATCTCGCCCAGCGGACCGCCGTCCATGGTGTACGCGACGCTGGCTTCGAAGCGCTTCACGTCGAACTTGTCGGCGCCGCGGCCGATTTCTTCGTCGGGAGTAAATCCAACTTTCACGACGCCGCGCGGAATCTCGGGGTTCTGCAAAAACAAATCGACGGCGGTCATGATCTCGGCGACACCAGCTTTGTCGTCGGCGCCGAGGAGGGTGGTGCCGTCGGTGGTGACGATGTCCATCCCCATGTACATCTTCTCGAGGTTGGGATACTCGGCGGTGCGAATGATCTGGGTGGGGTCACCGGGGAGCGGAATGTCGCCGCCGCGATAGTTCTTGTGCAGGATGGGCTTCACATTGGTGCCAGTGATGGACGGCGCGGTGTCGACGTGCGCGATGAAGCCGACAATGGGAACCTTGGCCGCTTGCTCGGGCGGCAGATTGGACGGCACGGTGGCGAAGACGTAACCGTTCTCGTCGATGGTCGCATCCTTCAATCCCAAGCTCTGCAGCTCTTCGTGCAGAAGTCGCAGTAGGTCCCACTGCTTCGCGGTGCTGGGACAGGATGTCGAGTTCTCGTCGGAGCGAGTGTCGATTTTGACGTAACGAAGAAAACGGTCGAGAAGGGGCTCTTTCGGTGGCTTCATGCGTCGCCGTCCGTGGTTCGGGTCCCGGTCAATGTGTAGGCTTCAAGATTTCTTTGGGTCGTGGTAGCGTGGCTCTGGAGTGGCGAGGATAGAGGTTTCGGCCCCTCCCGTCAATCCCACCAGCCCACAAGGAGTCACCATGAGACGATTGCTGGCCTTGCTGTTCTGCTCGCTGCTTGCGGTTCCGGCCGCCCGTGCCGCGGATGCCACTTTGTTGGCGCCTGTCACCCGTCCGCTTCACACCTTCTCCATCGTCGCGCGCGACTCGACGACGGGCGAAATCGGCGTGGCGGTGCAGTCGCACTGGTTCTCGGTCGGCACGGTGGTGTCGTGGGCGGAAGCGGGGGTGGGTGCGGTCGCGACGCAATCGCTGGCGGAAGTGACCTATGGACCGCTGGGGCTCGAGCTCATGCGTGCCGGCAAAACGGCGCCGCAAGCGCTGGAAGCGTTGCTCGCGAGCGACCCGCAACGCGACGTGCGCCAGGTGGCGATGGTGGACGTGCACGGTAATGTGGCGGTGCACACGGGCTCGAAGTGCATTGCCGAAGCGGGACATCGCAAGGGCAAGCAGTTCTCCTGCCAAGCGAATCTGATGGAGAAGAATACGGTGTGGGATGCCATGGCGCGCGCCTACGAAAAAACGCGCGGCGATTTGGCGTCGAAGCTATTAGCGGCGCTGGATGCGGCGCAGGGCGAGGGTGGCGACATTCGTGGCAAGCAGTCGGCGGCCATTCTGATCGTGCAGGGCAAGTCGACGGGACGGCCGTGGGCGGACCGCGTGGTCGATCTGCGCGTCGATGATGCGGCAGAGCCTATAAAGGAGATTCGCCGGCTGGTCGATGTGCACCGCGCCTACGAGCACATGAACGAAGGCGACGAAAAGCTCGCGTTGAACGACGTCGACGGTGCCATGGACGAATACGCCGCCGCGGCGAAGATGCTGCCCAACAATGTGGAAGTGAAATACTGGGCCGCGATCACCATGATCACGGCCGGCCGCGAGAAAGAAGCCATGCCGTACTTTCGCTAAGTGTTCGCGAAGGACCGCAACTGGGTGGAAGTGACGAAGCGGCTGCCGCGGTCGGGATTGCTGCCGGATGACCCGGGCTTGATGGAGAAGATTTTGGGCGCGGCGCCGAAGAAGCGCTAATCCTCGAACAGCTCGATTTCGTTACACTTCACGAACTCGATGGTGCACAGGCGCTGACGCATCTTGATGACACCGTCGATGTCGCCCTGCACCTCGCCGTTGCCTTGGAATTCGTAGTCGTGCAGGGGCGAGTACAACTCGGTGCCGGTCGCGTCGTGGTTGAGTCGCTCGCGCGGCTCGAACCCGGAAATAAAGGTTTGCGGCGGGACGCCCGCCAGCGTGTCTCTCACCAGCTGCGCGACGTTACGGCTCGGCGTGGCCACTTCGAAACGAAATCGGGCGCGCTCTAACTCTCGCTCTTCCTTGATTTCGAAGCGATAGCGCGGCACCGCTTTGGCGAGCGCGTCGCGTAACGCCACCGCCGCTTCGTCGGTACAAACGATGTGCTGCACTTCGCCGTGGTGCCGAAAGCGCTCCTTGAGTGCGCTTACGTGAAGGCCCGATTCTTCCGCGAAATATACGCCCGACACGTTCTTGGCGGCCAAATAGCCGGCCAAGTAGGGAATCAGGTCACGGTCGTCCGCCTTGACGATGAGCTCGCGATATCGGGCCATGAGCAACCTCCGTTAGCGGAAGAATACCACCGTGGCGAGCAGGAACAACGGAATCAAGAATGGAATGGAGAACTTGATCATGTAGCCGAAGAAACTCGGCATCTGCACGCCCGACTCCTCCGCGATACTCTTCACCATGAAATTAGGCGCATTCCCGATGTAGGTGTTAGCGCCCATGAACACCGCACCGCACGAGATGGCCTGCAGGTAGTGGCCGTGCATCCGAATTAGCTGCTGCACCGCCTCCGGTTCCGGAAGGCCAGGCGCGAAGGAGCCCAGCGCCGTGTTGAAGAACGTGAGGTAGGTGGGTGCATTGTCCAAGAAGCTCGACAGGCCGCCGGTGAGCCAGAAATAGCTGGCGGGTTGATCGGCCAATTCAACCAGCGGCTTTAGTGCGCCGTTCACGCCGGCCTTCAAGATGGCCAGCGCCGGAATAATGGTCATGAAAATGGCCGCGAACAGGATCGCCACCTCGCGAATGGGAAACCACGAGAATTGGTTGTCCTTGTGAATCGCGGCCGACGTGGTCTTGAGCGAGGTAAGCCCGATCACAATCAGGATCGCGTCGCGCAGC
>JAICFA010000219.1 GCA_025923935.1 Candidatus Krumholzibacteriia bacterium | reverse complement strand
TGGAACTGTGGCGGCTCGTCAATCCGCCCATGGGGACGGCCAACGTGGTGGTGACGATGTCGAGCAGCTCCAAGACGGTGGTGGGTGCCGCGTCGTTCTTCGGCGTCGACCCGACCACACCGCACGGTGCCTTCGTGTCCAACGAAGCCAACACCAATCTCGTGACGCTCACCGTGCCCAGTGCCGTGGGAGAACTGGTCATCGATTGCATGTCGGTGCAGGGTAGCGCGGCCACTGCCGTGGTCGGCCCCGGCCAGACGCAGCTCTGGAACGATTTCACGCGCGCAGTGGGAGGTGCGGTGGTCGGTGCGGCCAGCACCGAACCCGGTGCGGCCTCGGTCACGATGACGTGGTCGCTTTCGAGCGCCGCCTATTGGGTGATCGGTGCCGTGTCGTTGAAGCCCGTCATTCGCCCCTATCAGCCCGACGCCATGGTGAAGCTGTCGAGCGAAGCCGACGCCGCGTACTTCTACGATGCGCTCTACGAAAACCCAGCCTCGCTGCAGGTAAAAAGCGCGAGTGTTTTCGCCACGGTGCCGGCGAGCTATCGGGTGCGCTTCCAAAACGATGGCTTGAACACCGACGCCTTCGTGATCACGGGGACCGGCGCCGCTTCTGCCTTCACCGTGCAATATCTCGACGGCGGCGGTGTCGATCGCACTGTCGCCGTGACCGCGGGAGGTTACACCGACGTATCGCTGGCACCGGGCGCGAGTACCACCTGGACCCTCAACGTGACACCGCTCGCGAACGGCAGCTCGGGCGGGCTCACGTATACTGTCGACATTACCGCGACCTCGTCGGGAAATCCGCTGCGCGCAGATCAAGTGCGCACGCTCACGACATGCATCGCACCCAACCTCGCTATGGTGAAATCGGTCGACCTAGCCACCGCGTTTCCGGGGCAAGACGTGACCTATGCCATCGTTGCAACCGCGTCGGGAAACTCCAACGCCACCAGCATTGCCGTGGTCGATTCGATCCCGAGCGAAGTCGGCTTGCGCTTGGGGAGCACGACCTTCAACCCCGGCACCACCTCGCTCACCGCGACGGTGAGTTACTCGAGCGACGGCGGTGCCACGTGGACGTACGTTCCCGCGAGTGGGGCGTGCGGCGCACCGTCCGGCTACGACTACTGTGTCACTCACGTCCGTTGGACGCTGGCCGGCGTGATCCAGCCGGCTCAAACGTTCACGCTGGGTGTCAGGGGACGGGTGCGATAGAAACCCCTGGAAACCGGGAAGCCGAGCCGCTACACTCCTCCGCGCAATCCCATCCTGCCGATCGATTGCATCCTGAACCCCGGCCCGCGCCGCGGGTTTTCGCTTTTTCTGTTTAACGGAGGAATTCGATGTCTCACAGTGAGTTCGCGCCGAAGGTGGGTCTCGAGGCCGTTGGCCTCACCAACCTTGGCGGCGTGCTCTGGAACCCGACTCCAGCCACGCTCTACGAAGAGTTTGTGATGAATGGCGAAGGTGTCATCGCCAATGGCGGTCCCATCGTCGCCGAAACCGGCAAGTACACCGGCCGCAGCCCGGACGACAAATTCGTCGTCGAGGAACCGTCCAGCAAAGCCCAGATTTGGTGGGGCAAGGTCAACCGTCCCTTCGACGAGGACAAGTTCGTGCGCCTCGTGCACCGCGTGCAGGCCTACCTGCAAGACGGCATGGTCTATGTACAGGACTGCTGGGCCGGCGCCGACCACGAGCACCGCGTGCCCGTGCGCGTAATCACTCAGGTGGCGTGGCACTCGCTCTTCGCGCGCAACATGTTCATTCCCGCGACGCCGGAAGAGCAGAAGCAGCATACGCCGCAGTTCACCATTATATCGGCGCCCGGCTTCAAGGCCGACCCCGTGGTCGACGGTACCAAGAGCGAAGCGTTCATCATCGTTCACTTCGGCCGCGGAATCATCTTGATCGGCGGCTCGTCGTACGCCGGCGAGATCAAGAAGTCGATCTTCACCGTAATGAACTACGTGCTGCCGCAGCGCAACATCTTGTCGATGCACTGCAGCGCCAACGAAGGTCCGAGCGGCGATGTGGCCGTCTTCTTCGGCCTTTCGGGCACCGGCAAGACTACGCTGTCGGCCGATCCCAAGCGTCGCCTGATCGGCGACGACGAGCACGGTTGGTCGGACGAGGGTGTGTTCAACTTCGAGGGCGGCTGCTACGCGAAGGCGATCCGGCTTTCGGCAGAAGCGGAACCCGAGATCTACGCCACTACCCACCGCTTCGGCACCGTGCTGGAGAACGTCGTGGTGGACGAGCACACCCGTGAAATCGACTTGAACGACGCCAGCCTGACCGAGAACACGCGCGCGTCGTATCCCATTTCGCAAATTCCCAACGCCAAGCTGGAGGGAACCGGCGGACACCCGCGCAACATCGTCATGCTGACGTGCGACGCGTTCGGTGTGCTGCCGCCGATCGCACGTCTCACCCCCGAGCAGGCCAGCTATCACTTCCTGTCGGGCTACACGGCCAAGGTCGCGGGCACGGAGCGCGGCATGGGCAAGGAGCCGCAGGCGACGTTCTCGACCTGCTTCGGCGCGCCCTTCTTGGCGCTCCCGCCGACCGTGTACGCGGATCTGTTGGCGAAGAAGATGCGCCACCACGACGCCAAGTGCTGGCTCGTCAACACGGGGTGGAGCGGCGGCGGATTCGGCGTGGGCTCGCGCATCAAGATTGCATACTCGCGCGCCATGGTGAACGCGGCGCTGGAAGGGAAGCTCGATCGCGTGAAATACGTGAAGGACCCGATCTTCGGACTCGATGTTCCCACGGAGTGCCCCGGAGTGCCGGCGGAGATCTTGTCGCCGCGCAACACCTGGAGCGACAAGAACGCGTACGATCAAAAGGCACGCGAAGTGGTCGCGTTGTTCGAGAAGAACTTCGCGCAGTTCGAGCAGGCGGTGCCGGCCGAGGTGCGCGCGGCGGGTATGAGCGCGTAGTCGCCGGTTGCAATCGTTGCGGAAACGAAGAAGGGGTGGCTAGTCGTACTCGCCACCCCTTCAGCATTCAGCCCTCCCGTGGGCCGACTGCAAATCTATTTGCGGCTTAGAACTCCCAGGTCAGTCCGAGTCGAACCGGAATGAACACCAGGTTCTCTTTTCTCTCCGTCAAGCGCGTCTGTCCCTGAATGTAGCGTCCCTCGAGGAAAATGCGGCGCGTCTCATCCAGCTCGATTTCGACCCCGCCGCCGACACCATATCCTAGCACATTTTCCTCATAGTCGTTGTCGTCGCCGGTGGTCACCTCGGCGGCGAAAGTCTCGGGCGGGTCGTTGGGATCCAGCGGGTCGACGATCCAGGAGCGGAACCAGCCTGCGCACCCCAGGACGTACGGTCGCGCCGTGGACTTCAGCGGGCGGTATTTCAGGTTCAAGAAGAGATTGAAAATATTGAGGTCGTCGGGGCGCGGCCGGTTGGTGAAGAAAAAGTTGTAGTCGAAGCTCAGTGTCAGCTCGAGCTCCCAGCGCCGCACGCCGCCGTCGAGGTAGAAACCGAAGCTGGGGTCGTACTCGTCCTTGAATGCGTCCGGGCTGAGGTTGAACGACGAGCCCAACGCGAGCGACATGACATAGCTCATTTGGTTGGTCTGCGCGCGCCGAATGCGCTGGGCCGCCGTCAACGTGTCGGCGGCGGCGGCCGGCGTGGGTGTCTGCTGTGCCGGGGTGGCTCCCGGCGCTCCGAGCGTGTCGGCCGGAGGTGGTTCGCGCTGCGTGTCGGGCGGAGGAGTAGTCGGCCGCTCGTACTGTGCGAGGGCATCCACCGCCCACGTCGACAACGCGAACATGGACACGGACACCCAGAGCGCCACGGTGCGTTTCATTCAGTCGCTCCCAACGTAATGCAATATGTCTGCGTGAGAAGGGTCGGAGTCGGCGGCGCGTTTACCTTCCGCGGCCGCATCCGCCAGCGGATTGCGAGGGGCGCCGGCGAAAATATCGCCCTAGTGTATCGGCAAGCCGAGCAAAGTCAAGGCCGTTTGTCGCCGGGGAAGATCCGGCCGCGGGTGCCGGTCCACCCTTTGCCGGCATATCGACGGATGTGGTAGCGTCGCATTGAAACGCGTCATCGCATGACTCCCACGCATCAGTACAACGCTTCCATTGTTCGTCGCGAGGATTTGCACGCCGGCCTCGCGATGCTCTGGATAGCACCCGACACGGGCGAATTCGCGCCGTTTCTCCCGGGCCAATTCGTCGCGGTGGGCCGCATTGAGGCGACTCCCGCCGGCGAGCGCGCATTGGTGAAGCGCTCCTACTCCATCGGGTCGTCCGCCAACGAGCGCGCGTCGGTGCAGCTCTTCGTCGTGCACGTCGACGACGGCGAGTTCACCTCGTGGTTGTTCGAGCAACGGGTGGGGGCGCGCGTGTGGCTGGCGCCGAAGGCGAGTGGCGGCTTCACGCTGCACGGTTTCGAGCGCGGCAAGAACCTGGTGTTGGTGTCGACCGGAACGGGTGTGGCGCCGTACGTGTCGATGTATCGCACCTACCGCAACGACCCGCCGTGGGAGCGCATCGTGATCATCAACGGCGTGCGTTTCGCCGCCGACCTCGGTTTTCGCGAAGAGCTGGAAAGCGCGGCCGCGGACGACTCGCATTTCGTTTATTTGCCCACGACGACGCGCGAGGCGTCGGGCTCGCCATGGATTGGACTGCGCGGGCGCGTCAACGACGTCATGGAGCCGCAGCAATTCCGCACGCGGGCGGGCTTCGAATTGGTGCCGTCGCAATGTCATGTGTACATCTGCGGAAATCCGGCGATGATCGAAGACGTGGAAGCGATGGTGGTGGCGCGCGGGTTCAAGAAGCACACCCCCGGGCACCCGGGAACACTTCACATGGAGAAATACTGGACCGATTGACAGTACCCGCGCCCACCCGCCGCGAACGCCGTCCTGTCCCGATTGACGCGCCCCGTGCGAAGGCTTATCGTTGCGGTAAGCTATGAGCACAACACGAGATCGGAAAACCGGCAAAGCTGCTCCCAACTCCGCGGCGGCGGAGCCGGCGGCGGCCCCCGAGGCTGCGCCAACCCCTCAACGTACGAGCGAAAGCGAGCGCGCCAAGATGGACGAGCTGCGACAGGAAACGCGCGAGTGGCTGGAGTCGCTCGACTACGTGTATCAGACCGAAGGAGCGCCGCGCGTGCAGGAGCTGTTGCAGCGCCTGCAGGATCGCGCCACTTCGTACGGCGTTCGCGTCAACTTTCCCGGTACCACGCCCTACATCAATACCATTCCGCTCGCCAAGCAGCCGCCGTATCCCGGCGACCGTGTCATCGAG
>JAICFA010000218.1 GCA_025923935.1 Candidatus Krumholzibacteriia bacterium | reverse complement strand
GTGGCCGACATGCCGAGCCACACGTCGCGCACGCGGCCATACTGCACGATCTCTTCCATGACACGACGCGCGCGGTTCATCGGAATGGCGAAGCCCAAGCCGACGTTGCCGCCCGTCTGCGAGAAGATCATGGTATTGATGCCGATCACTTCGCCGCGCGAGTTGACCAGCGGACCGCCCGAGTTGCCGGGGTTGATGGCGGCGTCGGTCTGAATCATGTCGTTGAAGATCTGCTCGCTGGTTTCGTCCTGCTTGATGTCGCGATGGTTGGCGCTGATCACACCCACGGTGACGGTGGGCTGGGTGTCCGCCAGGTTGAAGCCAAAGGGACTGCCGATGGCGATGGCCCATTCCCCCACCAACAAATCGTCGGAATTGCCCAGGCGCACGGCCGGGAAACCGTCCCCGTCGATCTTAACCAGTGCTAAGTCGTAACTGGGCGCTCCCCCCACGAGGGTGGCGGGGTACGTCTTGCCGTCGGCCAGTGTGACCTGCAAGCGCTCGGCGTTCTGGATCACGTGGTAGTTGGTGAACACGTAGCCGCGCTTGTCGATGATGAAGCCGGAGCCCAGCTCGGAGCGCGTCTGCGAACGGCTGGGGTAGTAGCGGTCGAAGAACCAGTTGTACATGGGCCGCGTGCGCACCGTGTACGACGCGGTGATGCTCACCACCGCGGGGGCCACGTTTTCGGTGGCGCGCACGATGGCGTTGCGGCGGTCGTCGTCGATGCCGACTTGCGTCGACGATGCGGTCTGCGCATCGCCGCCCGACAGCAGCGATTCCGCGCGTCCCGGCGAGTTGCGGTTCATGACCACCATCGCGATGATCACCAGCGCGATGGACACACCGGTCAAGCCACCGAACACGAACGGCAAGAAACGGATGCGTGCGGGAAGTCTCTCGCTACCGTCGTACATTGGCTTTGCGTCGCTCCATCACTTTGGCCCAGTCGCGGTTGAACAACTCAATACCGATGTCGGTCAACGGGTGCTTGAACAGCTGCTGAAAAATCTTGTACGGCATGGTCGACACGTCGGCGCCCAAACGCGCCGCTTCCACCACGTGCATGGGATGGCGAATGCTCGCCGCCAGCACTTGCGTGGTGAAGGCGTAGCGCTCGTAGATGTCCACCAGATCCGCGACCACTTGCATGCCGTCCATGCCCGCGTCGTCGAGACGGCCGATGAACGGGCTGATGTAGGTCGCACCCGCCTTGGCCGCCACCAGACCCTGGTTGGCGCTGAAGCACAGCGTCACGTTGGTCTTGATGTCGTCCGCGGAGAGCGTCTTCACCGCTTTCATACCTTCCGGTGTCATCGGAATCTTCACCACGATGTGCTCGCTCAAGCGCGCAAAGGTGCGCCCTTGGCGAATCATCTCATCGCTGTCGTCGGCCACCACCTCGGCGCTCACCGGGCCGCCGACGATGTCGCAGATCTCCTTGAGGACAGCGGGGTAGTCGTCCCCGTCTTCCTTCGCCATGAGCGACGGGTTGGTGGTGACCCCGTCCAATACACCCAGCGAAGCCGCCTCGCGAATTTCGTCCAAATTCGCCGTATCGAGAAAGAATTTCATGCCGTCCGGTCCTTTCGTGCAAGCGCTAGGCCCCAATACTATCACGGCTTAGCCGAACCCGGAAGCTCCGGCGCCGGAATCCGAATCGTAGCGCACGCGCATCAGCATGAGCCCGTGCGCCGGGGCGGTCGGACCGGCGTGGCGGCGGTCCTTTTTACGCAGCACCTCGGCCACCTGTTCCGGCTCCATCCGGCCCCGTCCGACTTCCATCAGTGTGCCCACGATGGCCCGCACCATATGATGGACGAAGCGGTTGGCTTCCACCGCGATTTCCGTGCGGGCGCCGTTGCGCACCACCGATAGGTCCACCACCCGGCATATCTTGTTGGCGTCGTTGGTCACCGGCGTGAAGCTGGAGAAATCGTGCTCACCCTGCAAGTGTGCGGCAGCCTGCGTCATGCGCTGCTCGTCCAGCGTGTAATGCGTGTCCAGCACGTACCACCTCCCAATAGCGGTCGGGGCCTCCGAGATGCGATAGACGTAGCGGCGCGAGCGCGCCGAAAAACGCGCGTGAAAATCGTCCGGTACTTCCTGCGCGCTTTGAATGGCGATGTCGTCGGGCAAACAACCGTTCAACGAGACCCCCAAGCGTGTGATCGGAATGTCGGACTCGGTGCGAAAACTGGCCACGTAAGCGGCCGCGTGCACGCCGGCGTCGGTGCGCGCGCAGCCGACCGTGTCGGCGGCCTCCCGGCACACGGTTTGAATCGCGGTCTCCAGCGTTCCTTGCACGGTTCGCAAGCCGGGCTGTTTTTGCCACCCCTGGAAGTCGGTGCCGTCGAATTCGAGATTCAGCCGGATGGTGCGCATTCGCTATGACCACACCGAGGCGAACGCCACCACGACCAGCGCCATCGTCGCCAGCACCAGGTCTGCCGCGCGCATCTGCGGGGAGTCGATGGTGTGGACCAGGCGCTCGCGAATGCGCCGCAGCTCGACCGTCTTCGCGAGCTCGCCCGAGCGGTGCACCGCCGAGATCAAGAGGGGGACGAGCCAGGTACGTACGGTGTCGGCGCGACGCCGCACGCCGCCTTTGAAATCGCCGCCGCGAAATCCCTGCGCGATGCGGATCCGCTCCAGCTCGGCGCCGAACAAGGGCACGAAGCTCATCGAGAGAAATACGAAAAGAGCGGTCCGGCTAGCGGCTCGGGTGGAGACACGCCGCAGCATGTCGTACGCGCCGCGCGCCATCGCTTCCGGCGACGACGAGGCAACGAACGCGGCGACCACCACCAACATCACCGCCAGTCGTAGCGCGAAAAAAACGCCGTCGTCGAACCCTTCCCATGTCGCCACACGCCGGCCGGCGATGACCAGCAGCGGCTCGCCCGGAACCAGCACCGAGTTGATGACGACGATGAGGAGCGCAAACGGCAGCACGCGACGCAAGAGGTGCAGCGTGTCGCGCACCCGGCGCGTCACGGCCAAATGCCAGGCGCAGGCGAACACAAGTGCCAGGAACATGCCACGCGCATCGGGAATAGTAGCCAGCGCCGCCATGACTACCGCGGCCGCCACGAGAAAGGCGATGCGGGGATCGCTGGGCCGGAAGGGAGGAGGTGTCGGGCTGGGTATCGGCTTGGGCACGGTCGCAAGGATACTGCGGGTGCGGCGCGGCGCACAACCAAGGCGCGCCGGCCGAGATTGCTCGTTGACACGCTTCGCGTCGCGGTGGAAGCATGCGGGCATGATTCAACCACGCACGATCGCCGCGGTGACTTGGCTCTCGTTCATGGGATGGCTTTCGACCGCGCAGGCCGCCAGCCGCTACGCGCCTCTCATGGCGAGCTCCGCGGGACAGGATTCGCTGCGCAATCTCGCCTTGTGGGAGGACCAACGCGTCACCGGCGAAGGCAAGATCTTCGATTACGTGAAGCTCGGTAGCCCGCTCGTGCGCCGCCGTGCGGTCGAGGCGCTGGGCCGCATGCAGGAGCCGGCCGACGCCGCCGTGCTCATTCCGCTCCTCAAGGACCGCAACAAAGAGGTGGTGCGCGAGACCGTCTTCGCGCTTGGACAAATTGGAAACCAGGAGGCGGTGGCACCGTTGAACGCCGCGCGCGCCGGTGCGCCCCCCGAGGACCTTGCGCTCATCGCCGAGGCGTTGGGCAAGATCGGCGGCGAAGAAGCCATCAAGGTGCTGGACGAGCTCCTGCGCGACTTTTCCACGCAGGTGCGCGCGAGCGCGGCCCTCGCCCTCTACCGCCAGCCCGATCCGGTCGCAGCCAATGCGCTCTTGCTTGCCGTGCACGACCCCGACCCGGCCGTGGTGTGGCGTTCCATCTTCGCGCTCGAGAAGCAAGTGACCATGCCCCGCACGTGCACGGCCGTGCTCACCTTCCTCGACAATCCCGACCCGTTGGTGCGCGCGTACGCGGCGCGTACCCTGGGGAAGCTCGACTGCAAGCAGGCGGGGGCACCGCTGACCAAGCTCCTCAAGGACAGCGATGTGCGCGTGGCCATCAACGCCGCGCGTGCGTTGGGCGACTTGAAAGACAAGAGCGCGGTGGCGGCACTGGCGGACATGGTGACGAGCCACAAGTCACACCACGCACGCGCCGTCGCGGCCGAATCGCTGGGCAAGATGAAGGGTGATGCCAAAGACGGCAAGGACGCGCTCGCGCAGGGACTGCTCGACACCAGCGTCATGGTGCGCAGCCAATCGGTGCACGCACTGGCCGAGATCATGGGCGAGAAGAGCGAGATGTTCTGCGATCAGATGCGCAAGGACGGCCAGCGTCTGGTGCGCGCCGAGGCGATTCGCAGCTACGGCTCCGCCAAGCTCACCAAGCGCATGCCGCAGCTCGCCGATATCGCGTCCAAGGACAAAGATCCGCTGATGCGCGCCTCCGCCATCGAGGCGCTGGGCAAATTGGACAACGACGGCGTCGGTCCCCTGCTGACCCCCGCGCTGCGCGACGCTGACTTCACCGTCGCGGCCACCGCGGTCACGGCCATCGAGGAGCGAAAATACAAAGCCGCCGTGCCGGCGCTGATGGACGCGTATCGCGCCCGTCCCGAACGCGAGTTCATCGACGTACAGCTCGAAGTGGTGCGCGTGCTCGGCGAGCTGGCGACGGCTGCCGAGGCGGACTCCCTCCTATTCGAGGCCGCGCTGCACGACGACGTGCGCGTGCGCAAGGCGGCGGTGGAGTCGATGAAGAAGCTGGGCTTGACCGCACCCGAGCTCCCCACCGAACGGTCGTTTCACGAAGCGTCCTTCGATCGCACACGCAAGAAGCAGCTGGCACCGCCGGTCGGAGTCAAGCACGCCGCCATTCGCACGCGTCACGGCATGATCGAGATCGAATTGTTCGGCGACGACGCCGTACAAACCGTCGCCAGCTTCATGACTCTGGCCAAGGGTGGTTTCTACAAGAAACTGACCACGCACCGTGTGGTTCCGAACTTCGTCGTGCAAGGCGGCGATCCGCGCGGTGACGGCTGGGGCGACGCCGGCTATCTCTTGCCGGCGGAAGTCTCGCGTTATCACTACGAAGAAGGTTACCTCGGTATCGCCGACTCGGGGAAAGACACGGGCAGCTGCCAGTGGTTCATAACCCTATCCCCTCAAAGACACCTCGACGGCCGCTACACCATCTTCGGCAAGGTGACGAAGGGCATGGATGTGGTGTGGAAGATCGACCAAGGCGACGAGTTCGAGGTCAAGATTCTGGACTGATTATATAGGTCGTATGGGTCTTCGCGATTGATTCCTCGACGCGATTTT
>JAICFA010000217.1 GCA_025923935.1 Candidatus Krumholzibacteriia bacterium | reverse complement strand
TGGGAATGAACGCAGCCAACAAATGGGCCACCGCGGGCGTGCGCATGGCCGTGTGCGGACGCGACGACCCCAACGATCCCCGTGTTCCGGCGGCAAGCGGCCAAACGACCTTCTTTGACTTGGGGCTGCTCCTGGGTGCGCGCGTGGGCTTCGGCCGCTTCGAGCTGGCGGCGCGCGCCGGACCGGCGGTGTGGGGCTTCGGTGTCGAAGACTTCGTCGATTTGCGTGCTTCCTTTGCCGCGCAGGGCGAACTGTTCGCGTACCCGTGGCGCAATGTTGGCATCGGCACCATTGTCGCGTACAATGACAACGACCTCTTGGATTTCTACATGGTCACCATTGGAATCGCCATAGGTCCGCGATGATCATGGCGATAGAGGAGAGAGCTCGTTGCAATCACCGTTGGTTTCCGCCGACCGGCTCATTGTCGCCGTCGACGTTGACACGCTGTCCGCGGCGCGCACGTTGGTGCAATCGCTCGCATCACAAGTGCGCTGGTTCAAGATCGGCTTCGAATTGTTCACCCGCGAAGGGCCCGCCGCGGCGCAACTGGTGAAGGACGCCGGTGCCAATCTGTTCCTCGATCTCAAATTTCACGACATTCCCAACACGGTGCGCGGCGGTGTGAAGAGTGCGCTCGCCCACGGCGCCGACCTGTTGACGCTGCACGCCTCCGGCGGCGCGGCGATGCTGCGCGCAGCGCGCGACGCCGCCGACGAAGCCGGCCGCAGCGATGCCATCTTGGTGGGCGTCACCGTGCTGACACATCTCTCCGAGTCGGACTTCAACACGCTCTTCGACTCCAAGCGCAAGCTGGAAGATACCGTGATCGCGCTCGCGAAAGCCGCGCGCGCCGGCGGCATGAACGGAGTGGTGGCCTCGGCGCGCGAGCTGCCCGCCATCAAGCGCGCCATCGCGCGCGACTTTATCGTGGTAACTCCCGGCATCCGGCTCGCGGGAGCGGGCAAGGACGATCAAACGCGCGTCGTCACCCCCGACCAGGCCATCCGCGACGGCGCCGACTATATCGTGGTCGGCCGCCCCATCACGGCCGCGAAGGATCCCGCCGCGGCCTGCGACGAAGTGCTTCGCTGCATGGACGACGCGTTGACGGCCTAGCAGCACGCTTGTGAAAAAGCTGCTTACCTTCCCTGGGAAGGAGGATTTCACCCAGAGGTGTGAACGCTGTCTACAGCGAGTAAGGCATCACAAAACAAGAACGCCCCGGGCTCGTAAATAGCCCAGGGCGTTCTTGTTTTGTGTGCATTGAGGCATGTGAAATTTGTGATTACTGTCGCGGCGACAGTGAATGCGCCTCGTCATGCGACTCTGCTTCGATCGTCTGCGCTCCTCTCTACAGACCGAAGCCCACGATGAACTTCAAACGCGTGTAACCCACCGCGCCCGGCGTCACCGTGGCGGGCAAGATGTCGGTGCCGGGATTCACTTCGGCAACCGCCTTGTTCTTTCCCCACGCGAAGCCGCCGCCCAATGTCAGCTCTGCGCCGCGAATCGCGAGTGCCACGCCGCCGCTCAAGTGATTGATGTCCCACGTCGACACCACGATGCGCTTGCCGTCGACCGCTTGATACGAGGATTGATCGGTGATGAAGCTAACGTACATGCTGTTGGCCTCGCCGAAACCCTGCTCGACGCCGATGCCCCAGTTGACGACCGACGTGGCCGCGTTCGCGTAGCGGACCTCGGCGCCGGTAACACCCGGGCTCGTGGCCGCGGCGGGCGATTCGATCACGGTGTATTCGTCCACGGCGCCAAAATACTCGACCGACAGATGACCCTTCAGGCGCTTGAATTGGTACGCGCCGCCGAACGCGATCGAGAAGGGCGAGTTGTACTCGGTGTCGAGATCCTCCGCGAACGACACCTGTGCTTCGGAGTCGTCGATGCCGTCGCCGTCCGCGTCGCCGATGACCGAGCGGTTGTAGACGACCTTGCCCGAGCCGAACAGGCTGGCACTCGGTGTGGTGAACGACACGCCCACGCTGCCGCGGCCAAGGTCCATGTATGCGCCCAATTTCCCGAGCGTGCGCACGTCGTAGAAGTCGATTTCGTCTTCGGCGACGAAGCTCGCACCGAAACCGTTGCCGTTCAGCGCTTCGACGGTTTGGCGCGCGTTCGTGTACTGTCCGCGATACACGCCATAGAGAGTCGCGCCCAGACCGAGGCGCTCGCCGATCTGCTTCGCCCACGTGAAGCCGCCCCAGTTCTCGCCCATGTTTTCAGTCAACATGATCTCGCCCCCGATGGAGAGCGTGTCGCCGGGCTCGTCGCGGCCGACGACCAGGCCTTCGCGCGCCGCGATACGAAAATCGAGTTGCTGGCGGGTTAAGAACGAATACGCGGTGCGGCCGCCGAACCACTTCATGGGCAAGACACCAGCAAACATGCTGGGGAGCGGACCGAAGTTGGTGGTCGAGAGCGCCCCTTCTTCCTTTTCCTGATCGAGCAGCTTCAGCGTCTGCATGCCGAACACGCTCGCCGTCAAGATAAAGGACGGATTCTCGACGAACGCGACCGAGCCCGGGTTGTAGAACGTCGCACTCATGTCGAGCGCGCTTCCCACCACCACACCTCCCAGCAGCTCGCCGCGCGTTCCATATTGGAGATTCCAGTAGTTGGTGTCTTGCGCGCGCGACGCGCCGGGAAGCAACAGGATGACGAGCATCAACACTCTGAGTTTCACTGCCAACCGCCTCCTAACGAACGCGCAAACGCTGCGCGTTGAGTTTTTCACCCACACCCAGGTGAAAGTAGACCTTGCCATCTTCGCCGATCGCCACGTCGGTGCGAATCTCATTGATGGCGGGCAGGAGCCAGCGTAATCCCACGCCGAAACCGGTGCGCGCGCGCGACGGCTCGAACTCGTCCGAGCTGTTCCACGCGATGCCCCAGTCGACGAACGCCGCCGCCTCGATGCCGGCACTGTACGACCACTTGCCGAGGAAGTGCTCGTTCATGGGAATGAGCACGTACTGATACTCCACGGTGCCAATGCTCTGGTTGCGCCCGAAGAGCTCGCGCCCGAGCTTGTCGATGTCGTAGCCGCGAATCGAGTTGGCACCGCCCATGCGATACTGAAAGTAACTGGGAATGTCGGCGCCGACGTCGCCGTCTTGGTAAGAGAAGAGGCCGCCCAAGACCATCGCGTGGCGTGGTGCGATGGTTTGGTAGCGGCGCACGTCGAGCTCGCTCTGCCACCAGCCGCCGCGCCGGCCGAACACACCGCCGTCGTAACGCACGACGAGCGCTTCCGTCATCCAGCCATTGCTCGCGTTCCGCCAGTTGTCGCGCGTGTCGTAGCCGATGCGCCCGCCCACGCGCAGGAAACGGTCGCGGCGGTCGTCCGAGAGGGTAATGCTGTCGCGATCCGCGTCCATTTGGAAATAGGAAACGGTAAACCCGGCGCGGCCGGCGTCGCCGATCCACGTGCCGAACCACGGCGTGGCTTCGATGCTGTGCTCCTCGAACCCATTCAAGTCGTCGTCGCGCTTCAAGTCGGCGGTGTAGATCTCGGCCGAGATGTGGTTGCCGGTGATCCACGGATAGCGGTAATGGAGGAACCACGAGTCGAGCCCGCCAAGCAACAGCGACGCCGACAGCCGCGCGCCGCGGCCGAGCATGTTGATGGAGGCGACACCGCCGCCGAACGACCAGCCGTCTTCTTCGGTGTAATGGAATTTCGGATAGGGAACGATCCACGGCATTTCGCGTACACGAAAGGTGAGTGCGACGGTGCTGTCGCCGGCTTCGCCGAGTAGCTCGCACGAGCTGAAGATGCCGATGTTCTCCAGACGGGTGAGGTCGGCTTGCGCGTCGGCGCAGCGGAACGGCTCGCCCTCGCGAATGCGAATCTCGCGGCGAATCACGTACTCCTTGGTGACGTTGAAGCCCGTTACATCGACGGCGGTGACCAAATAGCCTTCGTACATTCGGCACGGTTCGGCGGTGAAGGTGGCGCTGGCGGTGGCAGCCCACATTCCCAAGACGCCTCCCAAAAGGACGGCACAAAGTCGACGAACCGGCCGCATCGGTGGAGGTTAGCACCAACCGGCCGGCCTTCCAAACCCTTTGACCGCAAAGCACTTTTCGCGTAGCCTAGCCAGTCGACGTTTGCTCGAAAGGACCCCCATCAGTGCGCGTTCTCATCACCGGAATCACCGGCTTTGCCGGTAGCCATCTGGCCGATTTCTGCCTCGCCAAGGGCGGCGTCGACGTCCACGGCATCGTTCGCTGGCGCAGCCGCACCGAGAACATCGAGCACCTGGACGATACGGTTTCGCTCCACGAGTGCGACCTGCGCGACGCCACGTCGACGCGCGACGTGGTCGAGCACATCAAGCCGGACTACATCTTCCACCTCGCCGCGCAGAGCTTTGTGCCGACGTCGTGGAAAGCACCGGCGGAGAGTCTCACCACCAACGTCATCGGCCAGCTCAACATCTTCGAAGCGGTGCGCAAGATCGGGTTGAAGTGCCGCATCCAGCTCGCGTGCTCGAGCGAAGAGTACGGTATGGTGTACGAGAACGAGATTCCCATCAAAGAAACGAACCCTTTGCGGCCCTTGTCGCCCTACGGCGTCAGCAAAGTCGCTCAGGATATGTTGGGCTATCAGTATTTCATGAGCTACAAAATGGACATCGTGCGCACGCGCGGCTTCAACCACGAAGGTCCGCGGCGCGCGCCTGTGTTCGTGATGAGCGACTTCGCCAAGCAAATCGCCGACATCGAGCGCGGTACCAGAAAGCCGGTGCTGCGCGTGGGCAACTTGGAGGCCAAGCGCGACTTCACCGACGTGCGCGACATGGTGCGCGGGTACTGGCTCTCTCTCGAGAAGGGCAAGCCGGGCGAGGCGTACAACATCTGCCAAGAAAAATGCTGGTCGATTCGCGACATGCTGGACCAATTGCTGTCGTTGACGACCGCGAAGATCAAAGTCGAAATCGACAATGACCGCCTGCGTCCGTCGGACGTCATGCTACTCCTCGGCGATTGCTCGAAATTCCGCGCCGACACCGGCTGGACGCCGACGATTCCGTTCGAGCAGACGCTGCGCGACACGCTCGATTACTGGCGGGGGAGAGGGTAGGCCGATCGATGCGATCGTCCCTCTCCGCTCATACCGCAGTGCGAAACATCGCAATATCGTGTCACAGTCGCACTGCGAAAATCGCGTCGAGGGATCGATCGCATCGACCGGCCTAACTGGAAAGCAAGATGGAACGCGCGCTCGTAACCGGATGTAACGGCTTCGTCGGCCGCGCGCTGGTCGGACGATTGGTCAGTGCGGGCTAC
>JAICFA010000216.1 GCA_025923935.1 Candidatus Krumholzibacteriia bacterium | reverse complement strand
TCTTCCAGCGCATCGCTATAAAGGAAGCGCTGGGAATACTTCCGGTAGCGCGAGACGGCGTTGAGGATGTTGAGCTGCGTTTTCTCGCCCCAGCCGGGAACCTCGGCGAGTCGTCCATCACGCCCGGCCTGCTCCAGCTCGTCGATCGACTTGATGCCGAGCTTTTCGTACAACGTCTTTGCTTTCTTCGGGCCGACACCCGTGATGCGCATCATGTCGAGCACGCCGGCCGGCACTTTCGCGCGCAGCTTTTCGTACTCGTCGAAGGTGCCGGTTTCCAGCATCTGTTTGATATCGGCAAAAATCGACTTTCCAATGCCGCGCACCTCAAGCAGCTTGCCACTGCCGACGAGCTCGTCGAGTTCCTCCGACAGATCTTCGATGGCATTGGCGGCGTTCTGAAAGGCGCGAATGCGAAAGGGATTGTCGCCGGTGACTTCGAGCATCGCGGCCACTTCGTAGAGTCTGCCCGCGACGTCCGCTTTGGTCACGGCGCGAGGTGGATCTGGCTTGCGCGCGCCAGCCATGCTCGACCTCTCAGGGCGACGGTTGTCGCTGGGGCTTGGTGGGAGGGTGATACGCGGTCGTACCGGAGTCGCCGGCGTCTTTCGCCAACGCGCGTTCGCGCGCGAGCAGCTTTTCGAAATCGACCGTTTCGGCGTCGAGCTCCGCCGCCCGCGAGAACGCGAACGCTTCCTGCGTGCCGTCGGCGTGATCGAAAATGCTGGGCGCGCCGGCCGCGAAGCGGATGGCGTCGAAGCTCACGGTCGCGTCGATGCCAAAGTCGCTCGCGATCTTGGCCCCGCGCTTCATGTGTTTCAGGCTAGCAATCAAACAAATACGCTCGATGTCCTTGTGGGTCTCGCACAGCGCTTGCAAGACACCGGTCACGCGGCCGGAAACGCCGAATGATCCGTCTTCGGTGGCGACGTAGAGCTCGTTGGCGACGGCCGCGAACTCGTCGATCCAGAAGATGCGGTCGCGCGACGCGAAGCCCAGCACCACGATCACGTGGGCGCCGTGCTCCTTGAATGCCTTCGCGCGCCACAATAATGACGCCACACCCAAATCTTCTGCGACCAGGACGACCTTGCCGTCCGCATCGATGCGCGACGAGCTCCCCAGCGGGCCGCGAATCTGAAACACGTCTTCGCCTTCGCCCAGCAAGGAAAGCTGCTCGGTGGGCAGGTCGCGCGCTTGCTCGATCACCGCGAACGTGCCCGCCGCGCGGTCCACGGCGACGATCGGCAACGTGAACGTGGCCCCGTCGACGTTCATGTGAATGTCGGCGTACTGGCCCGGCATGGCGCGCTCCGCGATTTGCGGCAGGCGAAACTCGAGGAGAAAGGTGTCGGCGTTGAAAGATTGCTTACGGGTAATCGAGAACATCTTACCGCCAAGCTAACCCAACCGCACGCGCACGGCAAGCACGGAGTGAGCATCTGAATGCCGCATGGGAACGCCCCGTTCGTCGTGTGGATAACTTGGCGCGCGTTTCGGCGCGCGGGGCAAAAGCAATTGACACTGTAGGCGCATCGCGGGTATTTTTACTTGTCCATCCAACGGTTCCGCGCCGACTTTCCTACGTTAGGACGTGCCGCGATGAAAGAAACCATGCACAAAGCGGATCTCAACTGGGCCGAGCTACCGTTCGACTACGTTCGCACGGACTGCCACCTCGAATACGTCTACCGCGACGGCAAATGGGACGAAGGCCGCGTGGTCGAGGACGACACCGTCACCATTTCGGTGGCGTCGACGTGCCTCCATTACGGCCAGGAATGCTTCGAGGGCCTCAAGGTCTACGAGACCAAGGATGGCCGCGCGCTGGCATTTCGCTCGGAAGAGAATGCCAAGCGGATGGCATACACGGCGAAGAAAACCCTCATGGTGGCCCCGCCGGTCGATCTGTTCGTCGACGCGGTGGACCGCATCGCCAAGCTCAACCGGCGCTTTATTCCGCCCTATGGCAGCGGTGCTGCGTTGTACGTCCGGCCGCTCCTCATCGGGATAACGGGCACCATCGGCATCAAGCCGTCGAAGGAATACATGCTGGCCGTGCTGGCCACACCGGTGGGCCCGTATTTCAAGAGCGGCTTGAAGCCCGTGCGCTTGTGGGTGGAAGAAGAAGTCGACCGCGCCGCACCGTTAGGCGTGGGCGACGCCAAGCTGGGCGGTAACTACGCCGCCGGCCTGCGCGCCACCTACGGCGCGCGCGATCGCGGCTACGCCGAAGTGCTGTTCTTGGATTCCAAGCAGCACAAGTACATCGACGAATCGGGCAGCTCGAACTTCTTCGCCATTACCAAGGATGGCCGCTATGTGACGCCGAAGTCGTCGTCCATCCTGCCCAGCATCACCAACAAGAGTTTGATCGAGCTGGCAGGTGACCTGAACATTCCGGTCGAGCACCGGGCCGTGGAAGTGTCGGAGCTGCCGAACTTCGCGGAGGCCGGATTGGCCGGCACGGCGACCATCATCACGCCCGTGTACGCGATCCAGCACGGCAAGAAGCTCATTCAGTATGGCGGACCGAACGACGTGGGGCCGGTCAGCGGACGTCTGCGCGACGCGCTGCTCGCCATCCAGACCGGCGACGCGCCCGATCCGCACGGGTGGACGCACGAGATTCAGCTCGATTAAACGCGCGGGCACCTTAGTCAGTGACGAAGGCTCCTTCCCGTCGAAGGAGCCTTCGCGCTTGTAGCCATGGAAAAGCAACAACTCACACTCACGTGCCAAGTGGACTCCTACCGCTCGGGCTGGTCGATCGTCGACTTTCTTGCGCATCGTTTTCCGTATCACACGCGCGAAGGATGGACGACGCGGGTGCGCGACGAATGGGTGCACGTGAACGACTGCGCGGTCGATGCGGACCACGTCGTACGCAAGAGCGACCGAGTCGCCTACACCATCTTCCACGCCGAGCCTCCCGTCGACGACCGTTACGACGTCTTGTTCGAAGACGAACACTATCTCGCCGTCGCCAAGTCCGGGAACATTCCCGTGCACGCGTGCGGGATCTACATCGTCAACACGCTGATCGCGCGCCTGCGCGCGGATTTCGGGCAAAACGTCAATCTGGTGCACCGTTTGGATCGCGAAACCAGCGGCGTGGTGGTGCTGGCCAAGCACAAGGACGCGAACCGCCTCCTCGCGCGCATGTTCGAGCGCGGGGAAGTGGCGAAGCGGTATGTCGCGATCGTGCATGGTCACATGGCGCAGGATGAACTGACGATCGATGCGCCGATTGGAAAGATCGACGCGCGTTTCCAGTATCCGGTCGAGTACGCGTGGGGAAAAGAGAACGACCTCGCGACCTACCTGCCGAAGCGCCAGGTCGATCCCGACGGAAAGCCCGCGCGCACGCGGGTCGAAGTGATCGACCGGCGCGGAGCCTTTACCACCGTGCGAGTGCTACCGGAGCAGGGAAGAACCAATCAGATCCGCGTCCATCTCGCCCATGCGGGCCATCCGATTGTGGGCGACAAGATCTATTCGCTTTCCGGCGAGATTCGCGATGAACAGCTGCGCGAAGGATTGACAGACCGCGTGCGCGCCGCACTCGTGCTGCCGCGTCACGCACTCCATTGCGAAGCGCTCACGTTCACGCACCCGTTGGAAGGCACACGCGTCGAGCTACGCGCGCCGCTGCCGGAGGACATGTCGCGTCTCGCGACGTAGCGTGGCAGCCATCGCGCGGACGTGCTAACATCCGTCGATGCACGCGCTTCGCGCCACGCTGCTCGTCATCGCGCTTGCGTCCGCGTCGTGGGCACAAGTCAACATTCCCGATCCTGGTATCGGCGGACCTCCCGATTCCGTGTCGGGGGTTTCGTACGCCGGCGTCCCCAAGCGCGACGTCTTCGATCTGATCCACAAAATCCTCAACAAGCGCGTCGAGCCGCAGGTCGAGCTCAAGCCCCGCACCGGCTTTCAATGGGCGCTGCTTCCGACGGTCAGCTACAACCCCGTCTACGGCGCCGCCTTCGGCATCATGTTGTCGGGCGCGGGAAGGCGCGGTTCCGAATTTGCTCGCTACTCACAGCTGTCGCTGTCGGGGAACTGGTCGACGACGGGGCAGATTCAAGTGCAAGCGCGCGGCGACATCTTCAGCGCCAGCGAAAACTTTCTTTATAAAATCGATTTTCGCTACCTCGACACCGAACGCAAGACGAGGGGGCTCGGCCCGGTGTATTCCAATCAGCAGGAATATCCGATGGAGTTTCTGTTGAATCGTTTCTACACCACGGTCCTGCGACGCGTCAGCGGTCCGGTTTATCTCGGCCTCGGCGTCCACTACGATGAGTTCGGCGACATCGTCGACAAGCGAGCACCCGAAGCGGGGCTGACTCCGTTCGAGTTGTACAGCGGTGGTACACCCTCCGAGACGCAGGCCGTGGGCGCATCGCTCAACGTGCTCGCCGACACGCGCGACAACGTCGTCAATCCCGCGCGCGGGTATTACTTGAGCTGGAGCTTCCGCGATTACTTGGAAGCATTCGGCTCCGATCATAACTGGCAGGAATTATGGATCGAGGCGCGTGTGTACCCGCACGTGCCGAAACAAGGTCCGCACGTGCTCGCGTTCTGGCTCTACGGATGGATGTCATTCGGTGAAGCACCTTACTTGAACTTGCCGGCGAACGGTTGGGACACCTACGGTCGCGGTGCGCGCGGATATTTGGCCGGCCGCATCCGGTCACAGAATCAAATCTACTTCGAAGCGGAGTACCGGCGCGTGCTCACGCACGACGGACTGTGGAGCGCAGTCGTCTTCGGAAACGGCACTTCGAGCTCGCAGCAAGACACCGGCGGCACCTTCGGCGCACCCGACTACGGCGTCGGTGTCGGCATTCGCCTCAAGTTCAACAAGCACACCGACACCAACCTCACCGTCGACTACGGCTGGGGTCACGACGATTCGAAGGGTTTGTTCTTGGGGATGACAGAAGTTTTCTAGGAGCCCACGCGGGTCCTGTCGTTCGGCAGTGATCCATGGGCGGGTGGCATCGAGCGGGCGCCCACAAGCGAGGGACTACTAGCGCGTAGTCGCGGTGGACCGAGCGCAGTGGGCTGCTCGATGACAGGACCCGCCCAGGCTCTATCGAGCCAGGTCGAAGTCGGCAAACTCAGCGTGGTGGTAGATAATCGCTTCCGGGCTTCTGCGCACGAAGTCACCCTCTTTGGAATGCACCGCGATGATGTGCATCACTTCATAAGGTAGCCCGTGCTTGAACGCCATGCCGACGCCGCTGAACGGGTGCCGCAGCATGTCGCCGTAAAACCCCTTCACCACCTCGCCCGCCGCGTTCTTGTCGAACTCCAGCATCTTGCCCACATCCGCCAGCAGCGACCCG
>JAICFA010000215.1 GCA_025923935.1 Candidatus Krumholzibacteriia bacterium | reverse complement strand
CAGATCAGCAAGGAGCTCGCGGTCGAGGCCATCCAGAACGGCAACATGGAGGAAGCCATCCGCGAGCTCAAGAAGGCCATCGCGCTCAAGCCCGACTACCCCGACCTGCACAACTACCTGGGAATCGCGTACGGCAACAGCGGCATGGTGGACGACGCGGTCCACGAGTTCGAGATCGCCCTCAAGATCAACCCCTACTACTCGAAGGCGCGTTTGAACCTGGCCCTGTTGTACTACGAGAACACGCGCTTCGAGGAATCGCTGTCGCAGATCGACCACGTACTCAAGGTCCAGCCCGATAATCAGCTGGCCAACAATCTTTTGAACGAGTTGCGTGCGGTGACCAGCGGCAAGCCCGGCGGCCGCTAGAAACGAAGCGTACCGAAGGCGACGTCATGGAGCAGAACGTCAAATTCATCGACTACTACGAAGTGCTGGGTGTGTGGCCCACCGCCGACGGCGATGCCATCAAGAAGGCGTACTTCAAGCTGGCCAAGCTTCATCATCCCGACGTCGTCGGCGAATCCGGCGGCAAGGACGGGATCGACTTCAAGCTCATCAACGAAGCCTTCGCCGTGTTGAGCGATCCCGTGCAGCGGCGCGCGTTCGACGAAAAGCTCAAGCGCAAGACGGGCACGCCCGCCGAGCGCCGCGAGGCCGACAAGCGCTCGGCGCAGCTGTCGTACGATCAGGCGCGTGCCGCGATGCGCGCCAACCGTTACGACAAGGCGGCGGTGCTGCTCAAGGCCGCCATCAAGTACGACGACAGCAATCCGTCGTATTTGAGCTGGTACGGATTCTCGCTGGGTGTGCTGCGCACGCAACTCCACGACGCCCGCGATGCGTGCAAGAAGGCGCTGGAAATGGAGTTCTACAACGCCGACTTCCACGCCAACCTCGGCTTCGTGTACATGCAGGCGGGCTTGGCGAAGACGGCGATGGAGTGCTTCGAGGAAGCGCTCAAGTGGGACCCGGATCATCCGGTCGCACTGCGCTACATCAAAGGCGGCAAGGACAGCGGCAAAGGTGTGCCCATGTCACCCGGCCGCGACGCCGCTAAGCCCAAGCCGTCGAGCGGCGGCGGGTTGTTCGGCTTCCTCAAGAAAAACGACAAGCCCGCCAAACCGTCGGGCCCGGTCAAGAAGGTGGCCCTGCGCAGCCGGCCTGCGAATGGCAAACCTCCGCGCAAGGGCTAGCATCTCCCAAACAAACCTTTGACAGGCCGAAACGCGCGCGCCTACGCTTTGCGCACGTTATGGCCGAAACCGTCCTCATTTCTCCGCGCGAGCGCGCCCCGTTCGAGCTCGTCTACTCCGAGCGGGCGAGCCGCGGGCGCAGCCTGCATATCCTTCTACAGGATCACGCCGCACGCGCCGGCGACGAGCGCGGTGCTTTCTTGGCGGCCGCGTTTCGCGACGTGGTCGCGCGCTATCAGTCGCCGGTGACGATCGAGTCCGCGCTGTCACTGTTGCGGCGCACGGTGCGCGTGCTCGACGAGCTCTCCATTCAAGTCGACACCCGCGTGGACGATTTTCGCGGCCTCGGCATCTACCTGCTGGCACAAGAAGCGGGTGCGCTGTACCTACTGTGCGCGCGCGACGCGCCGGCGCGCGTGCGCGTGAAAGGTGTGTTCGTGCCGCTGCACGGTGCCGGAATCGAGTCGTCGCCGGCGGAGGAGATCTCCATCGAGACCGCGCGCACGCAGCATGATCTATTCGCCGCGACGCTGCCGGAGTCGATGGCGCTCTTCCGTATCGTGCGGCCCGCGGATTTCGACCTCGAGCTCGTGCTGGGCGGCACGCCCGCGGACCTGGCACCGGCGCTCGATGCGCTCGAGGCCCGTCCCGGCGGTGTGAGCTCACTCGTCTCCGATCGCATCGCACGCGCCGTTCTGTACGTACGCGTGGAGCGCGAGCCGCACCGGGACGAGGTCACAGAATCACCGCGCGCAAAAGGCACCGTGCCCGCGTGGCGTGCGGTGGTGGCAGCCGCCGCGGTCGTGGGTACCGCGGCGGGCATCGGATGGATTGCGTCGCGTGTCGATCTGACGCGCGCGCCGGCGGAGAGGGGCGAGCACGCCGCGGCGACACAAACCCGTCCCACGCCGGTCGTGACGCGCGAGGCCGCTCCCGAGAACGCTGCCGAGCCGGCTCCCACCGTGCCCACCGCGGCGGAGTCGCCCGCGCAAGACGGTGCGCGCTTCGCAGTCGCGTGGGAGCAAACCTTCGCCGAGCCGGTGACGTCGTCACCGTCCATCATGGGCGAAGCGGTGGTGTTCGGCGGGCGCGACGGCAAGGTGTACGCGGTGGAGCGCGAGAGTGGCGACCGCATGTGGTCGCACGCGGCGGTCGGTGGTGTCGGCGCCTCGCCGCTGGTCTATGACGACGCGGTGATTGTCGCGGACTATGGCGGCAACGTGTACCGCCTGGCCCGCGCGAACGGAAACGCCGCGTGGAAGCGCGCGCTGCGCGAGCGCATTGTCAGCACGCCGTGCGCGGCCAACGAGCGCGTGGCGGTTGGAACGGCGAAGGGCAACGTCGTGGCGTTGTCGCTGGAAACGGGCCGCGTGCTGTGGAAGTTCGGAACGCGTGGACAAGTGCGGGGCGGCATTGCGCACGCGCAAGGCACGTTCTTCGTCCCGTCGCACGACGGACGCCTGTACGCGTTGGCTGACGACACCGGCCGCAAGCGCTGGTCGGTCGCGCTGGGTGGGCCGGTCGGGTCAACGCCGTACACCGACGGCGAGCGCGTGGTGGTGGGGACGGCGGGCGGTACCATCGTAGCGCACGCGGTGGCGGACGGAAAACGATTGTGGTCGTTCGCGACGCGCGCGGCGGTGAACTCGTCGATATTGATCCACGAGGGACGCGTGTACGCCGGCAGTGGCGACGAGCAGGTGTACTGCCTCGACGCCAAGACGGGCGACAAGATTTGGAGCTTTGCCACCTCGGGCGCGGTGTTGTCGCGTCCTTTCGTCGACCAGGACCGCCTCATCGTCACGTCGTACGACGGCTCGATCTACGCCTTGGATCTCGCCGATGGCGAGTTGGTGGATCGCTTCGGCACCGAGCAGGCGATCTATTCTTCCCCCATCGTCGACGGCGAGCGGGTGTACTTCGGCAACAACGGCGGCCGCTTTTACTGTTTGAGCCTGCGCGATTCCTAGGCTTCGCCTCGCCTTGCGGGGCTCCTACCCGATTTGCTACCTTGCATCGGATTTCCACCGAGAGGACCATCGACCCCATGAGTTTGCTGCAGAAGTTCTTCAAGCCCAAGTCACAGCGCGACTTCCAACGGCACGGCGACCTGTTGGAGCAGGTCAAGGCCCATGCCGAAGAGTACCAGGGGTTCACCCCCGAGCAATTCCAAGCCAAGTCGGCGGAGTTTCGGCGCCGCCTGCAGGAAGGCGAGACGGTCGATGATCTCCTGCCGGAGGCCTTCGGACTGGTCAAGGCGGCCTGCCGGGCGCTCGTCGGAAGCACCTGGGACGTGGTCGGCATTCCCACCAAGTGGGAAATGGTGCCGTACGACGTGCAAGTCGTCGGCGGCATCGTGCTGCACCAGGGGAAGATCGCCGAGATGGCGACCGGCGAAGGTAAGACCCTCGTCGCCACCATGCCGCTCTATTTGAACGCCCTCGCCGGGCGGGGCGTGCATTTGGTGACGGTGAACGACTACCTCGCGCGCCGCGACTCCGAGTGGATGGGCAAAGTGTTCGAGCTCTTGGGCGTCTCGGTGGGTGTCATTCAAAACGACTTGCCCAACGACCGGCGCAAGCAGGCGTACGGCTGCGACATCACCTACGGCACCAACAACGAGTTCGGCTTCGACTACTTGCGCGACAACATGAAGACGCGCGCCGAGGACCGCGTGCAGCGCGGCCATCATTACGCCATCGTGGACGAAGTCGACAGCGTGTTGATCGACGAAGCGCGCACGCCGCTCATCATCTCGGGTCCGGTATCGCACAGCCAGTCGTCGGATTTGTTCGCGCGCCTGAAGCCCAAGGTCGAGCGCGTGGTCACGCTGCAAACGCGCTTGGTCAACGAGCTGGTGGCCTTCGCGGAGAAGAACATCGACAACGCCGAGCAAGCCGACGAGGTGGGGCGTGCGCTGCTCAAGGTGAAACGCGGTGCCCCCAAGAACAACCGCTTCATGAAGCTTTTGTCCGAGCCGGGAACCGAGCGCATGATTCAGCGCATGGAAGTCGAGCTCATGCGCGACAAGGTGCTGACCGAACTCGACGAGGAACTGTATTTCGCCGTCGACGAAAAGGGCCACTCCATCAACTTGACGGAAAAGGGGCGCGAGGCGCTCTCGCCGGAAGATCGTGAGCAGTTCGTGCTGCCCGATTTGAGCGAAGCGATCGCCGCCATCGATCACAACGAGGCGCTTGCACCCGCCGACCGGGTACGCGCCAAGGACGAGGCGCACCGCGCCTACGCCGAGCGCTCGGAAGCTATCCACAATTTCAGCCAGCTCTTGCGCGCGTACTCGCTTTATCAAAAGGACAACGAGTACGTGGTGCAGGACGGCCGCGTGCTGATCGTCGACGAGTTCACCGGACGCCTGATGCCGGGGCGCCGGTTCTCCGAAGGCTTGCACCAGGCACTCGAGGCCAAAGAAAACGTCAAGATCGAGGGCGAAACGCAAACGCTCGCCACCATCACACTGCAGAACTACTTCCGCATGTACGAGAAGCTGGCGGGTATGACCGGTACCGCTGAGACGGAAGCGGAGGAGTTCTTCAAGATCTATAAACTCGACGTGCAGGTTATTCCCACCAACGAGGAAGTACGCCGCGTCGACTACGACGACTTGGTTTTCAAAACCAAACGCGAGAAGTACAACGCCATCATCGATGAGGTCGCGCGCCTGCACGAGCTCAAGCTGCCGGTCTTGGTGGGTACGATCAGCGTCGAAGTATCGGAGACCTTGTCGCGCATGTTGAAGCGGCGGGGCATTGTGCACAACGTGCTGAACGCGAAGTTTCACCAGCAGGAAGCGGAGATCGTGGCCAAGGCGGGCCGCGCGGGCGCGGTGACGATTGCCACCAACATGGCCGGCCGCGGCACCGACATCAAGCTGGAGTCGTCGGTGGTGCAGTGCGGCAAGTGCGGCATCGGCACGGGCCGCAACGATTGGGAGACCAAAGCCGGGGCGAAAGTCGACACCGCTGAGTGCGCCAAGGAAGTCCCGTGCGGCCTCCATATTATAGGCACGGAGCGGCACGAATCGCGGCGCATCGATCGCCAGTTGCGTGGCCGTTGTTCACGTCAGGGCGACCCGGGTATGACGAAGTTTTTCCTCTCGTTGGAAGACGACCTCATGCGGCTCTTCCTGCAGGGGAATTTGGCGTCGCGTT
>JAICFA010000214.1 GCA_025923935.1 Candidatus Krumholzibacteriia bacterium | reverse complement strand
GGCGTAGCAACACGGTCGGAATCGGATTGGAATTGAAGAGCATGAAGAACATGTCGCGCGTTTCGAGAATCTTTTGGTTGGCGTCGGCCAGGTCGCGCGTGCGGTCGCCGACACGGTGCTCGAGGGTCTCGCTCAGCTCGACGGCGGCTTGCTCGGCCCTCTTGAGCCGGCTGATATCCATGAAGGTGATCACGACACCGTCGATCTTGTTGTCGATGGTGCGGTAGGGTCGCTGGCGGATGAGAAACCAGCGTCCGTCGGCGCTGCTCACTTCGCGTTCGACCATGATCAAATCACGCAGCACACGCTCGGCGTCGCTCGCGAGTTGGTCGTAGGCCAGATTGTGCGCGAGGTGGGTGATCGAGCGGCCGCGATCCGACGCCATGATGGTGAAGATCTCGCCCATGGTGGGAGTGGAGCGGACGATGCGGAGGTCGGAATCGAGAAAGAGGGTCGCGACCTGCGACGCGGCCATCAAGTTCTCGAGGTCGCTGTGCGCGCGGGAGATTTCGTCGAGCTTGCCCTTGAGCTCGTAATTGACCGCCTGCAATTCTTCGTTCACCGACTGGAGCTCTTCCTTGCTGGTCTCCAGCTCTTCCGTGGCGGAGCGATATTCTTCGTTGATGGACTGGAGCTCCTCGTTACCCGCTTTCATTTCCTCGTTCGAGCTGTCGTACTCCTCGATGGTGGCCTGCAATTGCTCGCGCAGGCGGGTCACCTCGGCTTCGAGCTGCAACACCATCGCGTCCTCGCGCTCGCCGGAGGGCATGACCCCGGTCGCCTTCTCCCCCTCCGCGCGCTCGAATTCGTCCTCCAAGAAGGCCACCAGCGCTTCTCGCTCGGTGAGCGTGGCCGTCACACGCAGTGCGCGCGGGCGAACGAAGATGGCGACGTTGTGTGGCTGGCCGTCGAACCGTATCGGCACGGGCTGCGTCAGCACCGCCCGGCCTTTTTCGAAGGCTTGGAAAAGGGCGGAGCGCAGCTCCATCTGCAGCTCGGGGCGCACCAGCTTCAACACGTCGGCGGTGATACCCCCCTTGGGCTGGGTCAGAAACCGACCGGCGGTCTCGGATACGTGAAGGACGGTGTAGTCCGCGCCGACCAGCACCGTCGGAGGCCCGTAGTGCTCTAGCGCCGCGCGGTGTACCTCTTCGAAAGACGGCTCGCTGGACCGCTGGAAGGAAAGCCGCTGCGGAGGGTTGAACCGTTCCCGGCGCGGGGTCCGCATCCTCATGGGGATCATCGGCACATGGGGTGTTTCGCCGCGCCACGGCTTCGCCGTGTAAATCCGCTGCGACCGGTCGACCGGTTGGAACAATTCGGCGACGGTGTCCGCCGACTCCGAGATTCCTAGGAACAAGAAGCCGCCCGGGTTCAGCGCATAGTGAAAGATGTCGAATAGATTGTCCTGCAGATCCTTTTGCAGGTAGATGAGCACGTTGCGGCACACGATCAGGTCGACGTGCGAAAAGGGCGGGTCGCGCATGATGCTGTGGTTCGCGAACAGCACGATGTCGCGCAATTCCCGCTTCACTTGATAATGGTAGCCGCGCTGAGTGAAGAACTTCTCCAAGCGCTCGCGGCTGACGTCGGCCTCGATGGCACTCGGATACGTGGCACCGCGTGCGCGAGAGAGCGAGGAGTCGTCGAGGTCGGACGCGATGATGAGCATCTCATGGTGCCGTTCCTGCTTGGCCGCGTACTCCTGGAGCAAGATGCCAATCGAAAACGCTTCCTCGCCGGTGGCGCACCCGATGCTCCAAACACGGATTGTCTCTCCCTCGGCCTTGCCCCGGAACAGGGCCGGGACGACCTCTCTCGCCAACGCCTCCCACGGCGTGCCATCGCGGAAGAACGTCGTGACCCCGATCAAGAGGTCGTTGAACATCAACGACGCCTCGGCACCGTTGCCGCGCAGGTAAACGAGATACTCATCGAGCCCCTCGATGCCGTTGAGCTGCATGCGGCGCTGAACGCGGCGCAAGATGGTTGACGTTTTGTACTGGCTGAAGTCGTGCCCGGTACGCGCGTGAACCTGCCCCAAGATACGCTTGACGAGGTCGTGATCCGAATCGCTGAGTTGGTCGGAGTCGAACGGGAGGCGCGGCTTGCTGCGGACGAAGTCGAGGAGCTTTTGCGCCAGCTCGCGCACCGGCAGCACCGCGTCCACCACTCCGGTGGCGACAGCGGCACTGGGCATGCCGTCGTACTCCGCCTCACGGGGATCCTGCACCATGAGCAGGCCGCCCGCTTCTTTGACGGCCTTGATACCGACGGCACCGTCGGTTCCGCTGCCGGATAGAATGATTGCCACGGGATTGTTGTGCTCGCGGGCGAGACTGCGGAAGAAGTCGTCGACGGGTGTGCGATGTCCGTGCGGCTCGTTGAACCGACTGACGTCGAGGTGCGAATCCGTGACCTGGATGTTGTGGTTGGGCGGGATGACGTAGACGTGATTGGGGACGATGTCGGTTCGGCTCGTCACCTGTTGGACCGGCATCGGGGTGCGGGTCTGGATCAACTCCGCCAAGTGACTCTCGTGGTCGGGGTGAAGGTGTGTCACCACCACGAAGGCGAGCCCGGTCTTTTTAGGGAGTGCCTCGAAGAAGGCCTGGAGTGCCTGCAGTCCGCCGGCGGAGGCACCAATACCGACCACGGTGATGCGGTCGTCCTTTTTCTTATCGTCCGGTGCGAGCTTTTTGCGTTCCGATGGCCGAACCTTCGGTTCGGATAGCCGAGACTTCGGCTTCGCTGCAGGCTCCGGTCCTTTTTTGCGAGAATTCCCCATTGCGAACGTCGCCCGCCTATGCGACTCGCCCCCCGGGAACGGGTCATTATAGCACCCCTGCGCCGGGTCGTCGCACCCTCGTTTAGGTTTTCCTACCGGCCCTTCAATAATCCCTCGGCCACGCGACGGGTGATCTGAAGGGCCCGCTCGCCCACACGGTCCGCGATGCCATTCGCTTCGGCTTGCAACGGTCCACTCTGGTCGCCGGGAAGTCCCGGCAAATTGATCAGCACGTTGAGCCAGGCGCCCTTGACCGCCGAATGGAGCACCAACGCGGCCACACCGGCGTCGCTGATCGAGTTCTTGTTGCCCGTTTCGGCCACGCGCTCGACCAACGGGACCGCTTGCTCGCACAGCTGCATGACGCGCAGGGGCACGTCGATCGCGGTTTTCGTGGCGGCTTGGAGGGCGTGCTCGCGCCGCGCTTGTTCGTCGTGGGTGGATTTCGGCAGGCGGTTGGCCGCCATCACCGCATCGAAGGCGCGAGCGTCATCGTCGACCGCCCGCAGAAACTCGGCTTTCAACTCCTGAGCCCCCGCAGCAAGATCGCTCATCTCCTTGGAAACACCCTCATACCCCTTTTTGCCGAATGTGAGATTCGCGACCATGGCGGCCAGAGCGGCGGCGAGTGCGCCGCACAACGCGGCTACCGAACCGCCGCCGGGCACGGGTGCGTCGGTCGACGTAAGGTCGACGAACTCGCGCAGCGGTGAAGAGGCCAGCGGTGAATCCTCCGCCACACGGTACTCGATGATCTTTTGCATCGGATCGAATCCTCCCAGCTCGCGCAGTCCGAGCGACTGAATCGCTGTCTCGATCAACTGTGCTTCCGGCACACCGGCCGAGGCGTTCTGCTTTTCCAAGTAATAGCGGCCCGCTCGCCGCATCGCTTCGAGCGGGATCAACCCCACCAGCTCGCTCCCCGTGGCCCGTAGGCCCCGCTCGGCCGCCTGACGCGAGGCTTCTTCAAAGGCCGCATGCGGCGGCGTGACGTCGAAGTCGGTCAGGTTGATCGACACCTGCGCGCGCTGATATTCCTCGATGTACCACCCCACCGCCTTGCACGCTTGCAACGTCCCCGGCTCGAACACGAAGTCGCCGTTCATGTCTCTTATAAACCGCCCGTGCGCGTCGCGGGCTTTGCGCCCTTGTTCGCGGATGGCAAGCGCGATGTCGTTGGCCTTCTTCTTGTCGCGCGTGTTGAGGTTGACGTTGTAGGCGATCAAGAATTTGCGCGCGCCGATGACCGTCGCCCCCGCGCGGGCGTTCAGGGTGGCGGGACCGAAGTCCGGCTTCCATTGTGGATTCGAGAGCTTTTCGGGAAGGCCTTCGTATTCGCCGGCGCGAATGTCGGCCAGGTTGCGACGATCCTCATGCGTGGCGGCGTACTCATACAAATAGACCGGAATCTTGAGCTCCTGACCCACGCGCTCCGCGAGCGTGCGCGCCAGCGCCACGCACTCGTCCATGGTGGTGGTACCGAGCGGCACGAACGGACACACATCGGTGGCCCCCATGCGCGGGTGCTCGCCGTGGTGCGTGGACATGTCGATGAGCTCGGCGGCCTTGGCGATGCCGCGAAACGCCGCTTCCACCGCGCGCTCCAGTGGGGCGACGAACGTCACCACGGTTCGATGGGTGTCGCGGCCGGGGTCGACGTCGAGCACGTGGGTGCCTTCGACGGACGCAATGGCGGCGACAATCGCATCGATGACGCCGCGATCGCGCCCTTCGCTGAAATTGGGGACGCATTCGACCAACTTCACGCGCGTTTCCTCCGCAGTGCCACGAGCCATCCGCTCGCCATCCAGTGCGGCACGATGTCGGCGAAGTCGGCGTCAACCGAGCGTAGCGTGCGGAATCCGCGCACCGGGGTGGACATGGTGGCGAACCCCGCGTTCATCATGCGGTGCACGACGAGACCATGACGCGCGAAGCGCGTCTCGAGCTTCCCAGGTGTGTAACGCCGGCGATGCACGACGGCAACTACTAAGCCCATAGTATCTAGCTTTGAAACCACGCTCGCGAGTACCTCATCGTCGCGCGAGCCACCCAGCACGCGGTCGATAACCACCACGTCGAATTGGTCGTCAGCACGGAGGGATGCCATCTCGGGCGGTGTCATGTGGTGAACACGCGCCCCCCATCGCGCCAGTGCGTCCGCGAAGCCACCCGCGTCCGCGAGGTCCAGCACGGCGAGCTCCGCCGGCGACGCCTTCAGTTCAACCGCAAAATCCTCCAGCGCGCGATACAGGAAAAGAAGGGCTCGCTCGCGAATGGGATCCGCCGGGGCGGCGGCGGCGCGAAATTCTGCAAAGGAGATGGACAACGACATCGGCCTTGAGCGGGCCCATCATACACGATTGCGCGGGGGACGTCGAAGGCCGGCGGAGTGTGGACGCGCCGGGGGAATCGTAGTGAGGGTGATTCCGGTCCTCACAACGGGTCGACGCGTGACCCTCCGCCGGCGAAGCAAAAGAAAAACCCGCGCAGCCCTCAAAACTCCCCGCAACGAGAGGAACGGGTTCTTGTGAGCCGCGCGGGCGTTTACAACCGAAGCACCCGGTTGCCGCGTCCGAGTCGCGGCAACCGGGTCAGCGCCTAACTTCAGAG
>JAICFA010000213.1 GCA_025923935.1 Candidatus Krumholzibacteriia bacterium | reverse complement strand
GGTGTGATTCGGTGTGACGCCGTATTTCACGCCGAAGCCCGCCTCGCCGGCCGGGTCGTCGTTGGCCCAATCGAAGGTAGCGTCTTCGGCGCCGTTGAGCGCGCTCGATTGGCTGGCGAGCACATAGGGAAGCACTTCCAGGTTCTTGCCCTGGTTGATGTCCGCCATTCCCGTCACGGTCGCTGCTTGGCAAAAGAAGCAGTCGTCGTCGCGCGAGATGGGCGCCCACGACATTTGTTCGCGACTTTCGCGTGGTCGGTTGCGAAATACGTGGATGCCCCACGACTGCTGGTCGGAATCGGGGAAGCGAATGCTGCGGAACGGAATCGCCATCTCCGCGGTCCACCCGGTGCCGTCGACCCGGCCGCCGGAATACCACACCGCGTCGTAACTCGAGTCCTCGTTGTTACGCGTGCGGCGAAGATCGCCCTGGATGCCGCGCGGGTTGACGAAGAACTCGTAGCCGTTTTGTTGGTCCTTGAAGGTGTCGATCATCACTCCGGCGAAATCGTCGCCGAACATGGCATCGCGGTCGGTGACATTGGCGCGGATGGCGGACGGATTGTCGTCCAGGCACACGAACGCGATATAGAAGTTGTTGTCGTCGTAAGCCAGAAAGGCCTCGGTCTCCGCCTTGGGCTTGCAGTTGTCCCCCGGCTCGACCTCGAGGAAACCCGTCAGCTTGGTGGCGGTTTGCCACATGGGCTCGTCCAGCCGGCCGTCGATGCGGATGGCTTGGGCCAGCTTGGGAACCGAAAAGTTGAAATTGACGTTGGGACGATAGGCGGCCGTCGAGGCGTCAACCGACGGAGTCGGGGCGTCGTTGGCCAGGGCCGGACCCACCGTGAGGGCACCCAGGAGCGGGACTAGTACGGCTTTAGAAACGGCTTGGGGACGCCTGGAACGTGCCGGTGGCATGGGGTCTCCTCCGTGGACGATTCGATATGAAGACCCGACCGGCGGCACGAGTGGGGATTCCGGGTCGGGCGGCGAATAACGGTTTAGACGAGAGAAAGTCGCAAAGGGTTTCCATCGAATTCCCGAGGTTCCGGATCCACCCTTGACCCGGAATGAGTCTTGCAATAGAATTCAATTTAGTCATGGCTAAAAACAGGGAAGAGTTGCTCCGTGGGTCGCTGACCCAGTCGATGGAGAACTACCTCAAGGCGATCTTCGAGATCCTCGAGCACGACGAGCGCGCCACTACTTCGTCCATCGCCGAACGCATGGCGATCGCCGCACCCTCGGTCACCGCGATGGTCAAGAAGTTAGCCGAGCTCAAGCTCGTCTCGCACGAGCCCTATCAAGGTGTGACGCTGACGCGCGCGGGCGAGATGGCGGCCATCGAAGTGGTCCGTCACCATCGATTGATCGAGAAATACCTGGCCGACGCGCTCGGGGTGCCCTGGGACCTCGTCCACGACGAAGCCGAGAAACTCGAGCACGTCATCTCGGAAGACTTGGAAGATCGAATCGATGGCGCCCTCGGACACCCCACCGTCGATCCGCACGGCGCACCCATCCCGGCGCGCGACGGCACGGTGGTGCGCGTCCTAGCTAACCGGCTTGCCGACGCCGTCGGCGGCGACACGGTCGTGGTGGTCGAAGTCGACGATCGCGATCCCAACTTGCTGCGTTATCTCGGCGAGCGACAGCTTTATCCCGGGACCACCGTGGAGATCGTGCGCGTCGAACCGTACGGTGGCTCCACCGTGCTGCGCGTCGCAGGCCGCGAATTCGCCATCGGGCGCGATGCGGTGGCCGTCATTCGCGTGGCACCGCCCGAGGTGGACACGCGCGCGCAGGCTGTAAGAAAGGAGCGGCGCGCATGAACCCGCTTCTCAATCTCGTCGTCTTCGTCGCGTTGATCGCCGTCCTTGCGGCGCTGTATACCGCGCGCCGCCGGTCGGTCGGCCGCGGCCGCTCGCTGGCACGGCGCGTCGTCCTGGAAGACGCGCTCAAACACGTTTACAACCACGATGCGCGTGGAGACACGGCGACGTTGGAGAGCTTAGCCGGATCGTTGGAGATTTCGAGCACGCAAACGGTCGCGTTGGTGGACCGCATGCGCGGCCTGGGTCTAGCGCGCTTCACCGACGGCCGCGTCGTCCTCACCGAAGAAGGGCAGCGCTACGCGCTCGAAGTGATTCGCGCCCACCGGCTGTGGGAACGCTATCTGGCCGATGAAACCGGCCTCGATCCGCTCGAATGGCACGACCGCGCGGAGCGCAAGGAGCACCGCATCTCGCGCGCCGAAGCCGATGCGTTGTCGGAGCGGCTAGGTCACCCGCGCTTCGATCCGCACGGCGACCCCATTCCGACCGCCGACGGTGCCATCTACGCCGCCGACGTTCGTCCGCTCACCTCGCTCGCCGCTGGCGAGCGCGCCGTCGTGGCACACGTCGAAGACGAGCCCAAGGTGGTCTACGCGCAGCTCGTGGCCGAAGGGTTGTACCCGGGAATGGAGATTCGTGTCGACGCCAAGGACGACGAGCGCATCGAATTATCGGGTCATGGGCGGCGGTTCGTACTCGCCCCGATGGTGGCGCAGAACGTGTCCATTCGCGGAGTGACAGACGACGAGCGCATCGTGCCGGAAAGCGCGACGCTGGCATCGCTCAAGCCGGGCGAGTCCGCCGATGTCGTTCGCTTGAGCCCCGCGTGCCGCGGCCTCGAGCGGCGCCGCTTGATGGACTTGGGCATCGTTCCGGGGACCCGCGTAGGACTCGAGCGGCGCGGGTTGACCGGGGGGCTTTCGGCCTACCGCGTGCGCGGCACCATTATCGGTTTACGCCAGGAGCAGGCACGCATGATCGGCATCGAAAACCGCACCGCCGCGACCAACGGGCGTGAAAAAACCAGCGCAATTCGCGCCGGTGTTTTGGAAGAGGATTGAGAATGAGTACCTTGAACGATTGTCCGCCCAGCTCGTGCGCGGGTTGCCAACACCACGTGGGCAATCTGGTCAAGCTCGGCGTCGACATGGAGAAGTTCGATTACGTCGTCGCTCTGGCGGGAAACCCCAACACCGGCAAGAGCACCGTCTTCAACTCCATTACCGGACTGCGCCAGCACACCGGCAACTGGCCCGGCAAGACGGTGGCGCGCGCCGAGGGCGGCTTCGCGCTCGATAGCCGGCGCTACAAGCTGGTCGACCTCCCGGGCACGTATTCGCTCTTGTCGACTACCGTCGACGAAGAGATCGCTCGCAACTTCATCTTGTTCGCGCGCCCCGACGTCACCGTGATCGTGGTCGACGCGTCGCACCTGGAGCGCAATCTCAACCTCGCCCTGCAGGTGCTGTCGATCACCGACCGCGTGGTAGTGTGCTTGAACCTGGTCGACGAAGCGCAGCGTCACGGGAAAACCATCGATCACCGCCGCCTGGCGCGCGATCTGGGGGTACCCGTGGTGCCAACCGTGGCGCGCAGCCGCAAGGGGATCGACGAATTGCTGACGACGATTGCGCAAGTCGCGTCGGGCGAGATTGTGGGCAAGCCGCACCGCATCGCGCGTCGCTCGAAGCAGGCCGAGCGCATCGTGTCGGACTTGACCGGCTCCATTCAAACCGCGCTGCCGGCGCTTTCCAACCCGCGCTGGGTCGCAATGCGCTTGCTCGACGGCGACGCGCGCTTGGAAGAGGCGCTGCGCAGCGGCGAGCTTCTGGACGCAAATTCGCCCGCGGCCGGCTCCGCCGTTCCCGCCCCCGAGCCGGCGGCGGAGCAGGTGATCGAGACGGCACGCGCGCTGCGCTGGCAAATCGGCGCCGAGTTCCACGACTCGTTGACGGAAGACCTGTACACGGAGGCCGCGCACTTCGCCGACCGCGCCACCATTACTGCCGAGCACTCGTCGTTCGATCTCGACCGCACCATCGACAATCTGGTCACGCACCGTTGGCTGGGTTTCCCGATCATGCTGGGAATTCTCACGGTGGTTTTCTGGCTTACCATTGCCGGCGCCAACGTGCCGTCGGGGATGATTGCGGACCTGCTCATCGATAAGGGACACCCGTGGCTGCACTCGCTTGGAAACGCGATCCACATGCCCGCGTGGCTGGCGGGTTTTCTCTTTGACGGCGTGTATCTCGCCACCGCGTGGGTGATCTCGGTGATGCTGCCGCCCATGGCGATCTTTTTCCCGCTGTTCACGCTGCTGGAAGACTTCGGCTATCTCGCGCGCGTGTCGTTCAATCTGGACGGTCTGTTCAAGCGCGCCGGTGCGCACGGCAAGCAGGCGCTTTCGATGAGCATGGGCTTCGGATGCAACGCCGCCGGTGTCGTGGCGACGCGCATCATCGACAGCCCGCGCGAGCGCTTGATCGCCATCATCACGAACAACTTCGCACTGTGCAACGGCCGGTGGCCCACCCAGATCTTGATCGCGACCATCTTCATCGGCGGGCTGGTGCCGGCGCACTTGGCGGGGCTGGTGTCGGCAGCCGCGGTCGTGTCGGTGGCGGTCTTGGGAGTGATCTTCACTTTCGTGGTGTCGTGGCTGTTGTCGCGCACCGTGCTGAAAGGCGAGCCGTCGTCGTTCAGCTTGGAATTGCCCCCGTATCGCCCGCCCCGGTTCTGGCGTACGCTGTACACCTCCCTCATCGATCGCACCCTGATCGTGCTGTGGCGCGCGGTGGTGTTCGCGGCTCCGGCCGGTGCGGTGATCTGGCTCACGGGCAACATCCACTTCGGCGGCCGCAGCATCGCCGAGCACGTGGTGTCGGGTCTGGATCCGTTTGGCATCTTGCTCGGCCTGAACGGTGTGATTCTGCTTGCGTATATCGTGGCCATTCCGGCCAACGAGATCATCATTCCCACCATCCTCATGCTGACGGTTACGACGGCCGGCATGGCGGGTGTGGGCGCCGGTAACGGGGTGATGTTCGAGCTCGACGAGGTCAAGGACATCTCCAATTTGCTGCGAGCGGGCGGCTGGACCGTGTTGACGGGTGTCAACTTGATGTTGTTCAGCCTGCTCCACAACCCGTGCAGCACCACCATCTACACCATTTACAAGGAGACACGCTCGGGTAAATGGACCACCGTCGCGACCCTGCTGCCGGTCGTTATGGGCTTCATCGTTTGCTTCTTGGTGGCGCAAATCTGGCGGCTGTTGGCGTCGTAGACGTGCTCCGAAATCGTGCTGGACCTGCGCGCGCGGATTCTTCTATCTATATGCACGCATGGCCAGTCGTCTCACCCCGGAGCAGCTCGTACCTCGCAGTCTCGGCGAACGGCGCGTCCCTTCGCCCTTGAACCTGTCCACGCACGTGGGCGACGGTCTCGCCCACTACGTGCCCGACCGCACTCGTGTCCTCTATAAGGTCGCTGGCGAGCACGAAGGCGACTTCGATTCGCACTTGTTTCTGGAGCGCGCGGGGCCGCGCGAGTGGCTCTACTTCGACCCCAAAGAG
>JAICFA010000212.1 GCA_025923935.1 Candidatus Krumholzibacteriia bacterium | reverse complement strand
CAGCGGCGACGACGGTGCGAGGTTGTCGACGGATTGGCCGCACATGGCGTTTGACGTGAACGCGATGAAATCGTCGAACTGGACATGCGCCGCCACCAAGAAGAACTGCGGCGTATTGTCGGCCCGCGTCTCTGCAAGGAACGAATAGCCCGGCCAACCGTGCGCAGCCTGTGTTCCCACCAGCTCCCAGTAATAAGGAGGAGGTGACGTCGACGGTGTAGAGATGTAGATGGGAGGGACGGCGTCCGCGGGAACGTCGCGCAAACTCTTGAACACGGTCGAAGTCTGAGGCGCGCGAGTCTGCAACGGATCGACGGCACGCCAGATGGTGTAACGATCGACCGTCCGAGGCACGGTGTCGTCACGACCGCTTGCCTTCCAATTAACCGCAACGTGGCCCCCTTGATCGTTTGGCACATCCGCGACCGACGTCACGATGGGCTCGGGGTAACCCCAGTACCCGTAGGTTCCTTCGACGCGTTGGGCGTAGATGTCTAAACTGGCCGCGCGCAAGTCGTACCATGAGAGGATCGCGCCATCCGTACCATTTGATGCGATCACCACGCCGAGCTGGTCGCTCGCGGCGGTGCAGAGCGCCGCGCCGTTGCCCGTCCACTGGGTCAAGCCGGAGACGTCGATTCGCTGGGCGTAGATGTCAGAAGTGCCAGTCCGAGCGTCTCTCCACGCCACAATTCCGCCTCCGGCACCGTCCGAGACAACGCGCGGGTCTTGTTGATCATTCGTGGCTGTGCACAGGGCAACGCCATCTTCAGTCCACTGAGGGGACCCTGCCCCCGTGATCTTTTGCACGTAAATGTCGAAACCATTGGCTGTGCGGTTGTCGTGCCAGCTAATAATTGCGCCGCCGGACCCGTCCGGCGCAATTTGCGGGAACATCTGATTGTTTGCAGCCGTGCATATGCCCACCCCGTTGGTGGCCCACAAGGCGGTTCCCAACGAGTTGACATGTTGCGCGTAGACGTCGCTGCTTGGCACACCGGCGCGTTCGTCGTGCCAGACCACGATCGCTCCACCCGCGTTATCCGACACAATTTGTGGAAAGCCTTGAGTGTTGGCGACGGTACAAAGCGGATTGCCGTTGATGTTCCATAGCCCGGTGCCGTTGGCGGTGACGCGTCTGGCGTAGATGTCGTAGTTGCCGCTTCGAAAGTCGTACCAGCTTACAATTGCTCCTGACGCTCCATCCGAAGCGATCGTCGGCAGGTATTGATTGGATGTTGCTATGCACACCCCAACGCCGTTCGCAGCCCACTGCGGGGCGCCGGATGCGTTGACTCTCTGTGCATAGATATCGGTGAATGCACCGCCCCGCAAGTCGTGCCAACAAACGATAGCACCGCCGGCTCCATCGCTAACGATGGTGGGATACAACTGGTCGAGTGTTGCGGTGCACAGCGCGACGCCGTTTGCGGTCCACTGGGGGATGCCGGAAGCATTGATTCGGTGTACATAAATGTCGCTGTTTAATCCGCTACGGTAGTCGTACCAGCAAATGATCGCACCGCCGGCTCCATCGGGAATCATTTGTAGCGCAACCTGTCCGCTTGCCGCCGTGCACACCGCAACCCCGTCGACGGCCCACAATCGCACCCCCGACGCATTGAGGCGTTGCGCGAAAACGTCGTAATGACCGTTGCGAAAGTCCTCCCACGCAATGATGACCCCACCCGACCCGTCCGGAATGATAACGGCATCCGTCTGGGTCAGGACGGTGGTGGAAACTCCCACTCCGTTGTTCACCCATTGAGCAAGTGCGGCATGTGAATTCAGTAGAACGACTAGCGCCAAGACGGGTGCGTAGCGGAGCTTCATGGCGGGCCTCCCGAAGATGAGCGGCGGCGCCGGGCCGCAGGCGGGGGCGGGACACGCGGCCGACGTCAGGGTGTCGACGACCAGGCGGGAGCTGGGAGGAGGAGATGGCGGCTCTCGCGAGCCTTGAGGATACGTCTCGAACGTGCCTCTGTCTATCCGGAGACTCGGTACGATGTTTGCACGTTGACCCCGGTCGCCTGCGGGACTTAGGTTTCGACCGCACGGCCGATCAATTGTCCTCGAACGAGTTAGCGAAGGGAAGATGATGAGCAGTACGAAAACAGCCGGGATTCGCAAGGGAGGCAGCTTCCTCGTCCAAGACGTCGAGCCCGCCGAGGTGTTCACGCCCGAAGACTTCAATGACGAACAACGGATGTTCGTCAAGACGGCCGAAGACTTCATTCAGAACGAAGTCCTGGCCAACATGGACCGTAGCGAGCACAAGGAGGCGGGTGTGATGCTCGGCCTTTTGAAGAAGGCGGGCGAGCTCGGCCTCCTGATGATCGATGTGCCCGAAGCGTACGGCGGTCTGGGTCTCGACAAGGCGACGTCGATGGCAGTGACTGAAGCCCTTTCGCGCGGCGGTGCGTTCGCGACCACGTACGGCGGTCACGCCGGCATCGGCACGTTACCCATCGTCTACTTTGGCACCGAAGAACAAAAACAGAAATATCTCCCGCGCCTCGCGACCGGCGAGCTTGCGTCGTGCTATGCGCTCACCGAGCCCGGCTCGGGCTCCGATGCGCTCGCGGCTCGTTCGCGCGCGCAACTCTCGAGCGACGGCAAGCACTACCTTTTGAACGGCGACAAGACGTTCATCACCAACGGCGGCTTCGCCGACCTCTTCATCGTCTTCGCGAAGATCGACGGCCAGCATTTCTCCGCGTTCATCGTCGAGCGCGACTTTGGCGGTCTCACCACGGGCGCGGAAGAGAAGAAGATGGGCATCAAGGGCTCGTCGACCGTGCAGGTGTTCATGGAGAACACGCCGGTTCCGGTTGAGAATCTCTTGGGCGAAGTGGGCAAGGGACACAAGATCGCGTTCAACATTTTGAATATGGGCCGCTTCAAGCTGGGTGGCGGGTGTATCGGTGCGGCCAAGCAGGCCTTCGACGACGCCGTCAAATATGCCAACGAGCGCCATCAATTCGGGCAGCCCATCTCCAAGTTCGGGATGATCCAGGCAAAGATCGCCAACATGGCGGCCGCCATTTACACCGTGGACTCGATGTCGTACCGCACCGCCGGTTTGCTCGACGCGATTCTCCAGCCCATCGACAAGACCGCGCCCGATTTCGCGCAGAAGACGATGGCCGGGATCGAGGAATACGTGGGCGAGTGCTCCACCATGAAGATCAAGGGCAGCGAAGCGCTCGGCATGGTCGTCGACGAGACCGTGCAGATCTTCGGCGGCTACGGCTTCATCGAAGACTATCCCGCCGAACGTCATTTCAGGGACGCGCGCGTCACGCGCATCTACGAAGGAACCAACGAGATCAACCGCATGCTCTTGACCGGCATGCTGCTCAAGCGGTCCGTGAAGGGCGAGCTGCCGTTGTTGCTCGCCGCGAAGAAGCTCGCGGATGAGCTGTTGGAAGGGCCGTCGCTGGGCGACGAGTCCGACGTTAGCGGTCCGCTGGCCGTGGAGCAGGGCTTGATCGCCAACGCGAAGAAGCTGTCGCTCCTCGCCCTCGGTGTCGCCGCGCAGAAATACGGCGCCAAGATCGACGACGAGCAGCAGGTGCTGGGTAACATCGCCGACATCGTGATGGAAACCTACGCGATGGAATCGGCGTGGCTGCGCACCATGAAGTTGGTCGCGTCGCGCGGTGAGGCCGCGTGCACCACGCACGTCGCCATGACACGCCTCTATTGTAATGAGGCGATGGGCCGCATGGATCTGTGGGCGCGCGAGCTGCTCGCGGCCTGCGCTTCGGGCGACGAGCTGCGCACCATGCTGGCCGCGGCGCGCCGGCTGGTGAAGTACACGCCCATCGACGCGGGCCATCTCCGCCTGGACATCGCGAAGCACTTTGTCGAAAAGGGGAAGTGGGAGATTTAGGAACGCCCGGCGTCCGCTTTGACTTAGACCGGTCGAGACGCTACCATTCGAGGAGCATTTCTCGAGTAGGAGGGCCGGTATGAGCAGAAAAAGTAGGATCTTCCTAGCACTCGCGTGCGTCGCATTCGTCGTCGCGCTGGTTTCGCGCTTGGCGTTCTCGTCCAACGACATCAGTGATTTCGCGACCGGTTTGGCGGTTGCACTTATGGTGGGAGTGCTCATTACATGGAAGGGCAAGCGATCCCCACAGTCGTGATGAGTCCGATCCCTGCAACGGGATCATAGGGAAGCGAAACTACCGCCAGAAATCCAGTGGCCAACACCGACCGCCTCTTCTCCAACTACATCCCGAAGGTCTACGAAACCTACCTGGTTCCGATGCTCTTCGAGCCGTACGCCGAAGATCTGGCTCGTCGTGTCGCTTCGAGAACGCCGCGGCGTGTGCTCGAGATCGCGGCGGGTACCGGAGTGGTGACGCGCGTACTTGCCTCGACGCTTCCGCGCGATACTGAAATCATCGCAACCGATCTCAATCAACCCATGATTGACCACGCTGCCTCCATTGGCACCGCGCGGCCGGTCGAATGGCGTCAGGCCGACGCGATGGCGCTGCCGTTCGACGACGAATCGTTTGACGCCGTGGTTTGCCAGTTCGGCGTGATGTTCTTCCCCGACCGTGCAAAGGCGTACGCGGAGGTGCTGCGCGTGCTGCGCGCCGGCGGAGGCTTCATCTTCAATACGTGGGATCGCATAGAGGAGAACGATGTCGCGAACGTGATCACGGATGCGCTGGCCACCGTGTTTCCCGACGATCCGCCGCGTTTCATGGCACGCACGCCGCACGGCTATTACGACATCGCCGTTATCGAGCGCGACCTTGCGGGCGCGGGCTTCACGTCGAAGCCCGAGATCCTAACCATCGACAAGCGCAGCCGCGCGAAGTCGCCGCACGATGCCGCCGTCGCGATTTGCCAAGGCACTCCGGTGCGAAACGAAATCGAAGCGCGTGACGCGGCGCGTCTCGAGGAGGCGACCAACGTTTCAGCGGAAGCGATTGCGAAGCGCTTCGGTCGCGGCGAAGTTGATGCTAAGATGCAGGCGTGGGTGGTGACGATCGCCGCCGGAAAATAGTCGCGAGCGAATGAGGCGTTTGTGCTCACCGATGTGCCTTCATCAGTAAAAAAGATCGGCTTCTGGTCCGCGGTCTTAGCAACGGTCTTCAGTCTCCTCTACATTATTGCTCAACTCGGCGAGTGGATGGGGCTCATGGGCTCGGGCGGAGGAGCGTCTAACGCAAGCACCGTTCTGGGCATCGTCGTGTTGCTGACGCCGTCGCTGTTTTTAGGGCCGTCGTTCCTGGTCCTCATGATCAGCGTCCACTATCTGGCCAGCCCGGATCGAAAAATCTGGAGTCACTGCGCGGTCGCATTCGCGATCGTTTATACGGTACTGATCAGCATCAACTACTACGTGCAGCTACCCTGGGTCGCGCCGCGCATCGCGGCGGGGCGCACCGAGGGGATCGAGCAGTTTCTTTT
>JAICFA010000211.1 GCA_025923935.1 Candidatus Krumholzibacteriia bacterium | reverse complement strand
TTGGCCACCCATTTGGCCGGCTCCCAGTACTGCACACGGCGGTCGTTGAAACCGCTCAGCACCAACAGCGACGGATAATCCTGATGCGCGATGTTGTCGTACGGCGAGTAGGAGCGAATGTACTCGTAGGCTTTCTTCTCGGCGGGATTGCCCCACTCTTCGAATTCGATCACGGTCAGCGGGAGCGACGTATCGAGCATGGTGTTGAGCACGTCGACGAAGGGCACCACCGCCACCGCTGCGCGCCACAAGTCGGGGCGCATGTTGAGCACGGTGCCCATCAGCATGCCGCCCGCGCTGCCGCCATAGCACACAATGTTACCGGCGCGCGTGTAGCCCTTGGCCACCAAGTGCTCCGCGCTGGCGATGAAATCCGTGAACGTATTGCGCTTGTAGAAGCGCTTGCCTTTTTCGTACCAGGCGCGGCCCAGCTCGCCGCCGCCGCGAATGTGGGCGATGGCGAAGATGACGCCGCGGTCGAGGAGGCTCACGCGATTGGCGACGAAGTGCGGCTCGACGCTGACGCCGTAGGCGCCGTAGCCGTAAAGCACCAGAGGTGCCGAGCCGTCGCGCGGCGTGTCGCGGCGGTACACGAGCGAGATCGGCACCTTGGTACCGTCGACCGCGCTGGCGTAGAGTCGCTCGGAGGCGTAGTTCTCGGGGTCGTAGCCGCCCAGCACTTCGTAGCGCTTGAGCAGCTTCTTGCTCCCTTCCTCCATGTCGTAGTCGAACACGGAGCGCGGTGTGGTCAGCGACGAGTAACTGAAGCGCAGCTGGGTGGAGTGGAAATCGGGGTTGTATTCGAGCCAGGTGGTGTACACGGGCTCGTCCATGGCGACCTCGCGTGATTCGCGCGTAAGAAGATCCATCACGCGAATGCGCTTCAGCCCGTTCTCGCGCTCCTTGATGACGAGATAGCGCTCGAACGCATCGATGGAGTCGATCTTTACGTTGGGGCGGTGCGGCACGATCTCGCGCCACTGCGTGCGCGACGGGCGCCGCGCGGGCGCTTCGAAGATGCGGAAGTTGAACGCGTCTTCGTTGGTCAGAATGAAGAAGGATTGCCCGGAGTGCGCGACGTGGTACTCGACCTCCGTCTGGCGCTTCTTGACGGTTTGGAAGGTGGACGGCCCCGCCTCCATCACCGCGTCGTCCAGCTTGGCGAAGCGAGTCTCGGTGGTGGTGTTGCTCTCCGCGACGATGAACAGGTACTCGCGGCTGCGCGTCACCTCGAGACCGACGAAGAACGCGGGGTCGGGCTCGCGAAACAGCTCGATGTCGCCGTCGAGGGGCTTGCCCAGACGGTGGCGGCGCACGGCGTGCGGCCGCATCTGTTCGTCGAGAATGGTGTAGAAGAGCGTCTCGCTGTCGTTGCCCCACTCGACGTCGTACGACAAACCGCTGATGGGACCGTCGACGATGGCGCGCGTGGCGAGGTCGAGCACATACAGCTCGAACGACTCCGAGCCGGTGGTGTCCACGGTGTACGCGAGATAGCGGTGGTCGGGGCTCACTTCGCGCGCGCCCACGGAGAAATACGGGCGGCCTTCGGCGAGGATGTTTTCGTCCAGCACGACCTCTTCCGGCTCGGCCAGAGCGGCGTCGATGGCCCGCTTCCGGCAGAAGATGTCGTACTGGCGGTCCTTCTCGGTGCGTGAATAGTAGAGATAATCGTCGCGACGAAACGGCACCGACTGATCGGTTTCCTTCAAGCGCGCCACCATCTCGTCGTAGAGCACCTTGCGCAAGCCGGTCAGCGGCTCGAGAAACTCGTCGGCGTAGTCGTTCTCGGCGCGTAGATACGCGACGACGTCGGGGTCGTGGCGCTCGCGCAGCCAGAAATAGTCGTCGATGCGCGGGTCTTCGTGCACCGTGACGTCTTTGGGCGCTTTTTTCGCTATCGGCGGATTCACGCAGCTCCTTCCCGGCCGGCGTCGTTCCACAAATGCGAATAGGAGAGTCCGCTGCCCGTGTTGAAGAGCACGGTGCGTTCTCCGTCGCGAATCGAACCGCTATTGCGCAGCTCGATGAATGCGGCGAGCGTCGCGCCCCCTTCCGGCGCTGCAAATATCCCCTCGGCGCGCGCGATCATCGTGGCACCCTTCAATAGCTCGTCGTCGCTAACCGCAATCGCGGTCCCCTTCGATTCGCGAATGGCTCGCAGCATGAGAATGTCCCCGACCGCTGCTGGAACTCGTAACCCGTCCGCAACCGTCGCGGCGTTCTCCCACAGCGTGGCCGTCTCTTCGTTACGATCGAAGGCACGCACGATGGGCGCGCATCCGCTCGATTGCACGGAGACCATGCGCGGGCGCTCCGAATCGATCCAACCCATCGCTTCCATTTCTGCGAAGGCCTTCCACATGCCCACCAGCCCGGTGCCGCCGCCGGTGGGATACACGATGACGTCGGGCAGCGTCCAATCCATCTGCTCGGCCAATTCGTAACCTAGCGTCTTTTTTCCTTCCAGGCGATACGGCTCCTTCAAGGTCGAGAGGTCGAAACGCCCGTATTTCGCCGCGTCTTCCATGGAGGCGCGGCCGCAGTCGGTGATGAGCCCGTCGATCAGGTGGACGTGCGCGCCGAAGGCGTGGCATTGCGCGACGAAGGACGCCGGTACATCGCGCGGCATGTAGACGTGCGCGTCCACGCCGGCTTTCGCGGCGTACGCGGCCAGCGCACACGCCGCATTACCCGCCGACGGAGCAGACAGCGACGGTGCACCCAGCTCCACCGCCCGCGACACCGCCACCGCCATGCCGCGCGCCTTGAACGAGCCCGTCGGGTTGGGGCTTTCGTCCTTGATGAAGAGCGTGCCGGGCGGAACCTCGATTGCCTTTGCCAGCCGGTCGGCTGTCACCAGGGGGGTACCGCCTTCATTCAACGAAAAACGGAAGCGCGCGTCTTGCACCGGCTGCAATTCGTGAAAGCGCCACACGTCGCGCGATCGCGACGGCGACGGCTTGATCGCTTGTCCCGCCGCGTCCAAGTCGTAGCGCGCCAAGAGCGGTCGCTTGCACGTTTCGCACAAGCCCTGCAGCACACCCGCGTCGTAGCGGCGGGCGCACTGGCTGCATTCGAGGTGAGCAAGGAAGTTCATGATCGTCGACGGTCCGACGAGGTTCGGGTTTCAGTCACATTCACAATGGGGCTAACGCCAGACCGCGAGAATGACGCCCATCACCACCAACCAGACCAAGCGGTATCCTGCGTCGATGGAAACCAAGCGCATGTTCCCGCGGTTGAACAGCGCGTCGGTCACTTGCACGGTCAGAATAAATCCCAGCCACAACCACCCGCCCGCTTGCGCGCCCGCTTTCACCGTGCGGGCATCGTACTGCTCCACGATGTGGGCGAGGACGTAAGCGGAGACCAGGCTCATCAAGAACGTGACGCCGTAGATTTTGGGAAAGTTGGTGTCTCTGACATCCTCTACGGTGATGCCGGAAGCAGACATCCACTGCTTCCCGAGAAGCGGTCCGTACCATAGTGCGCCGATGGCAAAGCCCGACAATGCGGCGACCAGGACGGCCCAGAGGTTGATCTCCATTGCGCTCCCTTCGGCTGTACCGGAACGGGGGTTGGCGAAAAACAACCGACGAACAGCCTAGGGGATGCGAAGTGCGGGAACAAACCAAAAAAAAGCGCGCGCCGAACGATGATGAGAGGGCGGGTTTCGGAGCCCCCGCTTTGGACCACGTGCGATAGCCAGCCACAGCGTATTCTTTTCACGGGCTGCTTCCGTCACGCCGCCTCACTCATCATTCGTTTCAGCGTCGCACATGGACTACACACCACTACGGCGAAAGTTGGCGGGGTCTGGCGCGGTCGCCCGCCATGGGTTAGGATGTGGCAGCCCAACAAGTTCCCCGCGGTCACGGAGGAGATTTCAAATGCGATTCGGAGTTTTTTTAGTGATCTGGCTGGCCGTTGTCGGCCCGGCAAGGGCCGACGAAAAAGTCGCGTCAGAATCGACGTATCTGACGCGCACCCGGCAGCTCACCTTCGAGGGCAAGCGCGCGGGTGAGGGCTATTTCTCCCCCGACGGCAAGCGCTTCGTCTTCCAGGATGAACGCGAGAAAGACAATCCGTTCTATCAGATCTACATGCTCTCGCTGGAAACCGGCGATGTGCACCGCGTCTCTCCGGGGACCGGCAAGACGACCTGTTCATTTTTCGATCCCAAGCACGAGCGTGTCATTTTCGCGTCCACCCACCTCGACCCCGACGCGTCGGCCAAGCAGAAGATGGAGATCCAGAACCGCGCTGCGGGCAAGCAGAAGCGATACGCGTGGGATTACGACGAGACCTACGAGATCTTTGTGACGGCGTTCGATGGGTCGGATGCGAAACGTTTGACCAACGCGCCCGGCTACGACGCCGAGTGCTCATTCTCGCCGGATGGCGAGTGGATTGTGTTTTCGTCGAATCGGAGCGCGTATCCGATCGAGAAGTTGTCGAAGACCGAGCGCGAGCGCGCCGGAGTGGATCTCTCCTACTTCGCCGATATCTACGTGATGCGCGCCGACGGCTCCGGCGTGAAACGCCTGACCACCACACCCGGCTACGACGGCGGTCCCTTTTTTACACCTGATGGGTCGCGCATTGTGTGGCGCCGTTTCACCGAGGCGGGCGACGTCGCCAACGTGTTCACGATGAAGCCCGACGGCAGCGACGTGGTGCAAGTGACCGACTTCGGCGCCATGTCGTGGGCGCCGTATTTCCACCCCAGCGGCGAGTATCTGATCTTCACGTCCAACAAGCTCGGTTTCGAAAACTTCGAGCTGTACATCGTCGACGCCGCGGGCAAGAAAGAGCCGGTGCGTATCACCACCACCGACGGGTTCGACGGGCTCCCGGTGTTCTCGCCCGACGGCAAGCAGCTCGCGTGGACGTCGAACCGCACGCCGCAAAAGATCTCGCAGATCTTCATCGCCGATTGGAATCACGAGGCGGCGCGCACGTCACTCGCCCAGGGATATTCGCGCGCGGATCACAGCGGCGTCGACCACCGCAGCGAGACGCGTACCATCGCGCGCGCCGAGCGCATGGCGGCACCTATCTCCTTTTCGCCCGACATGCGCGCGAGCGACATCAAGAACGACGTCGCCGTGCTGGCCGCCGACGACATGGATGGCCGCTTGACGGGCACACGGGGCGAGCGCAAGGCGGCGGAATACATCGGCCGCCGCTTCCGCGACATGGGCCTGGTTCCCTTCGACGAAAAGGAAGGGTTCGCACAGAAGTTTCCCTTCACCTCGGGTGTCAAGGTCGTTACGGACGCCAACGAAATGACGTTGAAGCTCGCGTCGGAGACGCGAAAATTGAAAGTCGACAAGGACTTCCGCCCCCTCGCGTTCAGCGAGAACGCGACCGTGGAGGGCCCGGTGGCCTTCGCGGGTTACGGTCTCAAGACCCCTGGAACGAATGCCTACGATTCG
>JAICFA010000210.1 GCA_025923935.1 Candidatus Krumholzibacteriia bacterium | reverse complement strand
TCCACCGTTTCCTGCACCGTTTCCACTGGGCCGACGAACAGTCCCGCACGCGCTGAGTGGTGTCGATGCGCCGACAAGTTGCGCCGCCCCGATCATCAATCCTCCGCTTTTGTCGGCGTGCAAGTTACCGTTGCGATGCGGCGTCGACCGCGATAGCCGCCCTTTGTGCAACCTGGACCGGTCGAATCACGTAACACCGCGACACTGGCGACCTTAGTTTGCAAGTCGGGACTGGCATGCGCTGCGCACAGATTGGCACTCGGTCTCGTTGCGAACGCTGGGATGTGGTGTTGAAGGGAGGACGTGGATGAAAGCGCTAGTCTTGATTCTCATCTTAGTAGGGTTGATGTCGGCAGGTTGCGGTGACTCGACCAACGATATGTTGGTGGCAAGCGACGACCACTCGGCTCCGCCGGACACGGTCGTCACCAAAGACGAGCTGGTGATGGAATTCTACTTGAAGGGCAATGCGCGCTTGATAGAAAAAGAAGCTGCGGTTGTCGCCAATGAAGGCGTGCAAACGGCCGTCGATCGTCTCACCCATGCCGGTTGCCTACGTGACGAAAGCGGTACCAAGCTCATTCGCGTCACCGACGTGGATGGTCGGACCCTGGAAGCGACGTGGCTCGCCTTTGTCGACCCCGCCGAACCGTCGACGACGGCCGGTGTGGTTTACGCGCACGGCGACGGAAGGGAATACATTGTTCCGCTGTACGCGCGCGCGGATGCAGGTGCCACATCTGCAGCCGCGGGCGATTGGTGGACGAAAGCACCCGGCGGAGATTGGGGCCCGAACCTCAACATGCGGACCTTGTTCAACAGCTGCGCATCGTTTGTAGGCGGACTCTATGCGGTTTGCGTCGGGCAGTGTACTATCGGCGGAGTACCGCTCGCTGCGTGTCAGAAGGCGTGCATGATTGCGGTTGCGGCCGCCTATTTGGCGTGCATTTTCTTCACCATCGTTGGCTAGGAATATTTGATGCGCTTGACCAGGACGCAGTGGACGCTCGCAATCTTCGTGGTGGCATCCGTGGCGGTGCAGTTCTGGGCGCATAAGACGTATCGCGCCGCGCCGGCGCCGGCGATCGAGCGCGGCGACGCCGCGCCCAACTTCACCGTCGATGGCCTCGACGGGAGCCAACTTTCGCTCTCGGCGTTGCGGGGTCAGCTGGTCATTCTCGACTTCTGGGCGACATGGTGCGCACCGTGTCGCTCAGAATTTGCAACCCTGGAGGCGTGGCGCGAAAGGGAGTCGTCGACCGGTCTCCTCGACAGCGTCGTGGTGGTTGCGGTGAACACGGGCGAAGAGCGAGCGGAGGTCGAGCGCTTCATCCAAGAGCACAAGATCTCTTTTGCCGTGGCACTCGATCCCGACGGCGAGTTGGCCGCCAAATACGGCGTAAGGTCCTTGCCCACGCTCGTCCTCATCGACGAAGCGGGTAACGTTGCACGGATCCGTGTCGGGTATGACGCCATGGTCGGCAAGGAGCTCTCGGGGTGGATACGCAGGGAGCGGGAGGTCGCGACGCCATGACGCCCCTGTTGCAAGCGAACGGTCTATCGAAGACCTACAGCGCGCGCTTTCCGAAACGCGATTCGTTCGATGCTCTGTCCGACATGACCTTCGACGTGCGTCCCGGCGAGATCTTTGCGTTTCTCGGCCCGAACGGCGCCGGCAAGACGACGACCATCAACTTACTGCTGGGGTTTTTGAATCCAACCCGTGGCGAATGCCGTCTGTTCGGACTCGATCCGCGCGAGCGACGCGCGCGCGAGCAGGTGGGATTTCTTCCGGAGAATTACGCCTTCTACCCGGCGTTCACCGCACCCACGCTGCTCAACTACTTCGGGCGTTTGCAAGGAATCCCCGCGCCCGAGCGGTTGAAGCGGATCGACGAGTTGATCGAGCGCGTCGACTTGACCGAGGCGCGCCGCCGTCCGGTGGGCAAGTACTCGCGCGGGATGCGCCAGCGCCTGGGCATCGCGCAGGCGCTCTTGAACCGGCCCAAGCTGCTGATTCTCGACGAGCCCACCTCCGGCTTCGACCCCATCGGTCGCTACATGGTGCGCGACCTTCTGTCGGAGCTGAAACAGAGCGGCGTTTCCATATTCCTCTGCTCGCACATTCTTTCCGAAGTCGAAGCGATCTGCGACCGCGTCGTCATCATCGACCGTGGCCGGACCGTCAGGGAGGGGACACTCGCCAGCGTGCTCGGCACGGGCCGCGGCTTCGAGATCGTCTTTCGCGACGCCTCGGGTGACGTATCGCGCGACTTGGCGGCGCGAGGCACCGCGATCGAAGAACTGGAAAACAATCGTCGCATCGCGGTCAACGACGAGGCCGAGGCGCAGCGGCTGCTCGATCAAATTCGCGCCGGTGGCGGAGTCATCGTGCGCTATCAAGCCATCGGCCGCTCGCTGGAGGAGACGTTCATCCAAGACATCGCGGGACGGCATACGCGCGCGCAGGAGAAGGTGAGCTAATGGTGCACCGAATCACGGCGGTTGCCTGGATGACATTTCGCCGCTTGTTGCGAAGCCGGATCCTCATGGCGGGTGCGATTCTCGCGCTCCTGGTGATGGGACTCTATTCGGGGATATTGATCGCCATTCTCGCCGCCGCCGAAGAGGGTGACCAGCAAGAAGTGCAAGCGCTGGTTCCCATGTTCTTCCACCTCGCCGTCGCCATGTTCGGAACGGTTTCGACGATCATGGCCACCATCATCGGTGTGACGGTGTTGCGCACCGACATGACCAGCGGCACCATTTTCGGCGTGCTGGCGAAGCCGGTGTCGCGCGGCGAATATGTCGCCGGCAACTGGCTCGGCGGGCTCGTCGCCGTGCTGATCCTGTGGTTGGTGTTTGCCGTGGTGATGGGGGCGATTGCATCCGGTATCGGCGCTCCGCTGGGAAGCCTACACGTCGCGATCATCGCGAGCCGAATTCTGATGGCCGCCTTGTCGCTTTCCGCCGCACTCTTGCTGTCGATCCGTTTCAACGCATGGGGCGCGGCGGTGTTGAGCGTGCTGCTCGTTAACGGCGCCAGTGTGGTGGAGCAAGTTGCCAATATCATGGGGGCGCTCAAAGTCGACGTCCCGGAGAAACTGGTTAATGCTCTGGCGTTTCCGTTTCCCGTGACGAACGCCTTCGACGGGCTGAGCGAGCGCTTGATGCAGAGCGACCTCGCGCCCGATTCCCTCCTCCCGGCCGTTGCGCACGTCGTCGACTACGCCTTGGTCCTGCTCTTTGTCGCCTACCTCTTCTTTCGCCGGCTCGACCTCAATCGCTCGTCGGAATAAAAAAACCGCGCCCGGCTTGCACCGGACGCGGTTTGGTCGAGAAACTGCGACCCGAATTAGCTAGCCTTTCTTTTCCGTCGTGGCCGCACCCTGCGTGGGAGCCGGGGCAGCGCCCTTGACGTACGCCTTGGTGATCTTGACCACTTCGACGGGGACGTCGTTCATGCCGTTCTTCGAGCCGGTCTTGACCTTCTCGATGGCGTGCACGACTTGTTGGCCCGCGACCACCTTGCCGAACACCGTGTAGCCGTAACCCTGCGGCGTCTTGGCGGTGAAGTTCAAGAACGCGTTGTCCTTCACGTTGATAAAGAACTGGCTGGTCGCGCTGTTGGGATCGCTGGTGCGCGCCATGGCAACGGTGTACTTGTCGTTCTTGAGCCCGTTGCTGGACTCGATCTCGATGGCCGGCTTGGGCTGCTTCTGCGTCATCTCGGGGGTGAAGCCGCCGCCCTGGATCATGAAGTCCGCAATCACGCGGTGGAAAATCAAGCCGTCGTAAAACTTGTTATCGACGTAATACAGGAAGTTCTGCACCGTGACGGGTGCTTTGTCGGGGTAAAGCTCGATCTCGATGTTGCCTTTTGTCGTCTCGAAAACGACCACGGGTAACTCCTTCTTCGTTGTTTGCGCGCCGGCCGCACCGGCCAGAAAGGCGCCCAGGACGGCCACTGCCACGAGCTGTTTCATGAATTAAATCCTCCAGAGTCGAAAGGGGGGTCGCGGCGGCCCTCCGGCTCGCCTGTCGCGTCAATTTAGGCCAAAGAGGGGGGTCCGTCAAGGCGCCCTAGCGCCGGGACCACAGGGAAAGGACCAGGGTGAGGACCAGGCTCACCAAGATGCTGGTGACAATGGGGAAGTAAAACGTGAAGTTTTTCTTCCTAACCACCACGTCGCCGGGGAGCTTTCCGAGAAACGGCACGCGATCGGCGAACATCACGAGCAATCCCACCACCAACAGGACGGCTCCGATCAGCACCAGTATGCGACCCATTTCGTGCGGCACGAAACGATGTTAGGGCGCCGTGCGTTTCGTTGCAAGGCGAAGAGGCCTCTATTATGATAGTCGCATGGGAAATCGGCACAGCCGCATGCTGGTGGGAACCTGGCTCGTGGTGTGGGGGATTCTGTTGCTGCTCGTCAGCAACCACGTCCTCCTCGGCTGGAAACACCTGTGGCCGTGCATTCTCGTCGTGAGCGGTGTCATCATGCTGCGCGTGCTGCAAAACCGGCTGAGCTTCGCCGCCATTTTCGCCGGCACCTGGACGATTCTCCTCGGACTCTTTCTCACCTTGTTTTCGTTCAGTTTTCTCGAGTGGGGCAGCATGCGCTCGCTTTGGCCCATCATCCCCATGATCGTCGGGGTATCGTTCGTGGTGGCGGGTGCGACGCGACCGCCCACCAGCGCCGGGATCGTGGTGGGCTCGATGGTCATCCTCATGGGGTCAGCGTGTTTGCTGTACGAAATGGGGACCATCAGCGCGCGAGTGGCACAGCCCTTTCTGCGCTGGTGGCCGCTGGTGCTGGTGATGGCCGGCTTCGTGCTGATGAAGCGCGACGCGCGCGTGCGCGAAAGTGCTCTGGCGACGCCGCGGCCAGGGTCCGGACTGCACCCCTTCGAGCAGGGGGCACTCTCCACCGACGTCGAGAACGCCATCCTGCGCCAGGTCCGCGGCGCCGGCGGCTCGCGCGACGCCGCCACCGCCTTGGTGAACGAGCTCAAGACGCGCTTCGATCGGTTTTCGTGGGTGGGAATCTATCGTCTGCACGGCGATTTGCTCTCGCTCGACGATGCCGAATTCGTGGGTGCGTCGCCGCAGCACCGTCGCATTCCTCTGTCGGAAGGCGTGTGCGGAGCCGCCGCGCGCGAGCGCGAGACCATCGTGGTGCCGGACGTGTGCGCGGACGAGCGCTACCTGGCGTGCAGTCCGACGGTGAAGTCGGAGATCGTGGTGCCGATTGTCGACCGGGGCGCAATTGTCGGAGTGCTCGACATCGACAGCGACCGCTTGGACGCCTTCACCGACGACGACCGCCGCTTCCTGGAATCCTTGGTCGCGAAGACCGCCTACCTGCTGCGCGACGAAAACATGAGCGTCGCCTAGGCGCCCGGTTCGCTGCCTCCTAATCTCCTCATCTGCGCTTTTGTCGGTATAGGCGAGCAAGACGCTC
>JAICFA010000209.1 GCA_025923935.1 Candidatus Krumholzibacteriia bacterium | reverse complement strand
GTGTCGACGTCGATCATGGGAATGACAATGGGCTGGTCGAGCTTGCCGCTCCCCTTCAACTCATAGATCGTCACGGTGGTCTGCGTGACCGTCATGCGCGTGGTGTCGTAGGTTTTCCCATTGTTCAAGCGAACTCGCATGTGTTCGTGAAACTCGTGCTGCTCGATGACATCCTTGGGATGCATCCAGACGCCTTCCGAGCACGCCGCGAGAAAAGCAGTCAGCGTTCCGGCGACGACAACGCGATTATATCGGCAACTCGGTGTCAATTCGAACCCCCATTTCTGCTGGCTATCCAAGCGCAGAAACAGGGATTCGGGGGCAGCTAGATCAATCGCGCCACGATGAACACACCCACCATCGTGAACATGAGCGCGAGCTTGCCGATCGTCCCGACGATGAATCCGATCCACGCCGCCACACCGGCGCGGCCGGCTTGTTTGGCATCGCGTGTGACGGTGAGCTCGCCGATGACGGCACCGAGACACGGTCCCAACAGAATTCCAGTGAGTCCGAAAAACACACCGACGGTGGTGCCGATCAATGCGCCCCACATCGCGCGCTTGCTGGCACCGACGCGCTTGACACCCATGGCACTGGCGATGGCGTCGACGACGAAGGTGAGAGCGGTCAATATACCGAGGATGATCAGCGTCCACACACCGACGTATTGAAAGTCCTCTGCCCATGCGGCCACGATGAGGCCCGCGAGCACGAGCGGCGCACCCGGAAGAACGGGCGCGATGACGCCGACGAAGCCCGCAACCACGAGCACGCCGGCGAGAATCCAGAGCCAAATGGTGGCGTCCACGCGGAAAAGAATAGCTGATTCGCTACGTCTTGAGCGTCTTCTTCTTGGCGGCCGGGAAGAGAATGTTATTGAGGATGAGTCGATACCCCGGCGACGTGGTGTGCATCGCGAGGTCGGTGGGCGGGTCGCCCACGGCGTGTTGGTAGTCTTCGGGGTCGTGGCCGCCGAGGAAGGTGAAGGTGCCGCGGCCCACGTTGCCGTGCAAATACTTCACTTCGTCGTGTACGGCGTCTTCGCCCAGCACGACGACACTCTTCTTCACCAGCGACTTCTTGAAGCCGGTGGTCTGGCCAAGGAAGCCCTTCACGTAGCTGACGTGGTTTTGCGTCAACATGGTGGGCACGGGATCGTACTTGGCGGAAAACTCGAATAGCGTGAAATAGTCGGCGTCGCTGCCGCGCGCGGAGGCGTAGTCGCTGGTGTCGATGTCGGAGAATTCGTACACGAGCGGGCTGGGGACGAGATGGAATCCGGTGAAGGCGAAGCAACGCTCGTAGTCGAGCTTCTCCTGGAAGCCGGGGGTGAGGCCGTCGTAGTCGAACTCTTGCGCGACGATGTCGACGCCGGAGGCCGCGAGCGCGATGTCATACGAGTCGCAGGCCGAGCACATCGCGAACAGGAAGCCGCCGCCCATGACGTACTCGCGAATCTTGGCGGCCACCGCCTTCTTTTCTTCCGACACTTTCTTGAAGCCGAGCTTTTGCGCGCGCGCTTCGGCATCGCGCTGGTCGGCCTGGTACCAATCGGTGTGGCGATAAGCCGCGTAAAATTTCCCGTACTGGCCGGTGAAGTCTTCGTGGTGGAGGTGGAGCCAGTCGTACTTCTCGAGCCCGCTGGTGAGTACCTCTTCATCAAAAATGCGGGCGTACGGTATCTCGGCGTACTCGAGGGCCAGCATGACCGCGTCGTCCCACGGCTGCTTCAAAGGGGGGACGTACACCGCCACCTTGGGCGCCTTTTCCAGGTGAACGATCTCCATGTTGTTTTGCGCGATCTCGGAATTGAGCTGTGCAACGTCGGAGCCGGTGACCTCGACGAAGCTGACGTTCTTCAGGCGAGCGTCGAGGACGATCTCGTTTACCGCCGGCATGAGGAAGCTTCCGCCGCGATAGTTCAGGAGCCAGTCGATCTTGTGGCCCTTCGACAACGCGCCGAACGCCAGTCCGTACGCCTTCAGATGATTCGACTGCGACAGGTCCATGGGGACCAGGATCTGCTGCGCGCCCACCGTCGAAACGGACGCGAACGAGGCGATAAGGATGAGAACTGCAATGATGCTACGGCGCATAGCCACCCTTCGTGAGCGAGCGCACGCGCTGGACGTCGCGGCGCACATCGTCGAGCATCGCGTAATCGGGGTACGACAACAGTATTTTTTCGTACTCTTGCAATGCATCGTTGTAACGTCCCAACCCCACTTCGTATATGCGCCCCATGTCGCGCGTGACGGTCGGGCACTCGTCGTTGGTGGGATAGTCCTTTATATAGGACTGGAGCGCGGCGATGGCGGCGTCGTAGCTGCCGCGGTCGAAGAGCACGAGCCCTAGCTTATGCAGCGCGCGCGGACGCAGCGGGTCGTGCGCCTCGCGCGCCGTGATCGAACGCAGGCTCGTCACCATCGCGGTCGTGTCACCAACCATGCTCGCCTTTTCCATCGACATGTAGTCTTCGAGCGACGGCGACTGCAGCATGAGTCCTTCTTCGAGTACCCACGCCAGCTGAATGGCGTCGTTGGTGAAGTCCGACGAGGGCGTGCCCTCCGCCAGCGACGCCAACGTGTCGCGCGCGAGCTCGTAATTCTTCTGCGTGGCGAGATAGAGCCCGGTGTAGTACTGCCCCGCTTGCGCCAGGTCCGCGTTGCCCGCGCGCGAGAGCGAGCTCAAGTAGTTCTCCGCGTCTTTCGTGCGCCCCGTGCCGATATACACGCGCGCGATGCGCCCCGCGAAGTCGGCGCCCATGCGGCGCGCGTTGACGGCACCCGCGCGGTACGCGTCGAGTGCGGCGTCGGGGCGCTTGAGCTTGAGCAGCAGCACGTCGCCGCGCTCGATGTACGCGCGCTCGGCGAGGTCGGAGCCGCCGAATTTCTGCGACAGCTCGGCGTACTGCGCAACGGCGCGTTCGAGATACGCCTGGCGGTCCGCCGGGAGCACGGTGGCATTGGCGCCCGACCCGTACTCGGAGTAGATGCCCGCCAGCGCGAACATGGCGCGATCGAGTCCGGGGGCATTCGGATGGTTTTTGACGTATGCCTCCGACGAGCGCAGCGCCAAATCCAAGTAGCGTGCGCGCGAGCTGCGCGGGCTCGTAGACGCGCGCGCGGTGGCTTCCTCCGCGAGCACCAAAAGCGACGAGCCGTCACCGTGCTCGTTGTTGTCGGCGCGCAGCGCCATCTCCAGCGAGCCTTCCAACTGGCCCTTCTGCAGGTAGTACGCGGCCATCACGTCCGCCGCCACGAAGCTGCCCGCGCCGCCGGCGTCGGTTTTCGCCTTCAAGTAGGCGGCGATGTCGGCTTCGTCGCGGCCGGCGTCGTGCAGCACTTCCAGCATCTTTTCGCGCGCGAAGCGGTAGGTGCGCGGATCGCCGGACGCGTAGTTGAAATACTCGTCCATGGCGCGCTTGGGATTGCCCGCTTGCTTGTAGTAGGTGGCGATCTCGAGCGCCAGCGACGAGTTCTTCTTGGATTTCGCGCGCCCCTGCTCGAGCACCAAAATGGCTTGGTCGACGCGGCCCAGGTCGCGCAGCGCGGACGCAATCATCTTGTAGGCGCCTACGTTGTAATTGTTGGCCTCCAGCAAGCGATCGAAAATCTGCATCGCTTCCTTCTCTTTGCCGACGGAGAAGTAGATCGACCCGAGTGATTTGCCCGCGTCGAGATTGACCGGGTTGGCGTCCAACGCGGCGCGGTAGTAATACGCCGCGGAGTCGGCCTGGCCGACGATCTGCATGCCGTAGCCGAGCCGCGCGAGGATGTCGTCGCGGCCGGGGTAGCGCGCGTTGAGCTGGTGCAAGAGCTGGATGCCGGCTTGTGGATTGATGGCGAGCACGCGCGACGCTTCCAGCACGTCGCCGCTCACGCGCAGCGGGTCGACCGCGAACGGCTGCCGCCGCGGCTCTTGCGCCGCGGATGCGTGCGCGAGCGCGAGTGCTGCAACCAGTGTGGTGACGGCCGCCCGAATGCGCACGTTACTGGCTCCGCGGGGCCGGGGCCGGCGATTCGTCCGCGAGCGCGCGGAAGTACATGCGAATGAGGTCTTCGAACTCGCCCGGTGCTTTGAGCTGCATCGCGCGGCGAATCTCGTCGCGCAGCGTTTCGGCCTCGTCGCCTGGGTTGCGACGGCCCAGGCTCTTCGAGAACACGTCCTCCGCCGAGACACTCTCGCGACGCTTCTCGTAGTCGCGCGTGTGCACGGAGCGCTCTGCGTCGAGCAAGCGGCTCAAGATGCGCTGCTCCTTGTTGACCACGTCCTCGTTCACGTTGCCGCGCTCGAGTGCTTCGACCACGGCCTCCATGTCGTCGATGGTGCGGTCGAGCTTGCCCAGCGTTTCGCGGCTGCTCTTCGACGATTCTTGGATCTGTTTGGCGATCTCCTGCAGCGAGCGCTGCTGCCCCGCCAAACGGTCGAGCTGCGCCTGGCGCTGCTGGCGCAGCGCCTCCTCGGTGAGGCGCATCTCCATCATCGACTGCGTTTCCTTGATGAGGCTCTGCTGCTGCGGAATCATCTGCTGCAGCATCTGCTGCGCGCTCGACTGGCTGCCGCCCTGGCCCTGTGAGCAGCTTTGCGCGCTGCGCAGCATCTCGATGGTGGCTTCGTTGAGCGACTCGACCGCGTTGTGCGCGTGCGTCGTCGACATGTAGGGCTTATCCTGCTCCAAGAACATCATGGCACTCTGCATGCGCGTGATGGCGTCGCCCAGCGCCTTCAGCAAGACCGGCGACACCGTCAGCGACATGCTGGCGATCTTGTTGACCTCGTCCGCCACCTTCTCGGTCGCTTGCAGGTAGCTCAGCTGCTCGCTCGAAACCTCGTCGAAGCTCTGCGGCGTGTCGGCGGTGTTGGTCTGTTTGAGGTCCCCCGCCAGCGATTCCTGCCGGTGCGACAGCTCCAGCGTCTGCTTGGCGAACTTCTGGAAGTTCTGCGCCATTTTCTGGCCCTGGTTCTGCGACGCCTGCTGCTGCGCTTTCTGCGCGCGCTTGAACAGGCTCACCATCTTCTCCATCGCCTCTTGCTGCTCCTGCATCGCTTGATTTTGCTGCTGCTGCTGGAGATTGCGCGCCGCTTCCCGCATGTCTTGCTGCGGGCCGTCCTGCTGCATCTCCTGCGACATCTCCTGCAGCTCTTGCTTGGCCTGCGCGTCGTCCATTTCCTGGCTCATCTGGTCGGCGTTCTTCTTCATCTCGTCGGCTTGCTTGGCCAGCTCGTCCTGCTCCTTGGCGAGCTCGTCCATCTTCTTGCCGTCTTTCTCGGACGCGTCGCCCGTCTTCTGGTTGAGCTCGCCCTGCTTCTCCATCAGGTCTTGCGCCTGGCGCACCAGCTCTTCCATGCGCTGCTCTTTTTGAAGTTGCTTCAACAAATTGGCGGTGCGTTCCAGCCGCACTTGATCCGGCAGCTTGGCGAGTTCGGGCACGTCGGCCAGGAGCAGCGTGTCGACGCGGTTG
>JAICFA010000208.1 GCA_025923935.1 Candidatus Krumholzibacteriia bacterium | reverse complement strand
TTGAACATCGCGTTCAACGTCATGGTGCCGCCGTAGCTCCACCCCCAAACGCCGACGCGGTCGCCGTCGACGTAGGGAAGTGTTTTCAAGTAGTCCAACCCCACCAACTGATCCTCCAGCTCGACGGTGCCGAGACGCTTGAGCACGGGTTCTTCCCACGCCTTGCCGCGCCCCGCCGAGCCGCGATTATCCATGCTGAACACGAGGTAGCCTTGCGAGGCCATGTACGCGTGCCACAGGTCGTGGCGCGTCCATACCTTGCGCACCACCTGCGAGTGCGGTCCGCCGTAGACGTACACGATCACCGGATACTTGGCGGTCGCCTTGAAATCCAGCGGCTTCCATAGCCGGCAGTGAAACGTGTTGCCGCCCTCTTCGATGGTGAAGAATTCCGGCGTGGGGATGCGCATCGCGGCCAGCTCCGGCGTCCACTGATCGGCGATGTCGAACAGGTGGTCGCCGTCGATGGCGTGCACCGCGATCCGTGCAGCGCGCTTGTGCGACGAGTAGGTATCGACGAAATACTTGCCGTCGGGCGACACGATGGCGTCGTGCGTGCCTTCGTCGGTGGTGATGCGCTCGAGGTTCTTGCCGCTCTCGTCGACGCGATAAAGGTGTCGCTCGAGCACGTTGCCTTCGTTGGCGGTGAAGTAGATGCGCCCCTTCTTCTCGTCCACGAATTCGAGGTCGGCGACTTCCCAGTCGCCCTGAGTCACCTGGCGAATGAGTTTGCCGTCGGTCTTGAAGAGGTAGAGGTGATTGTGGCCGTCGCGCTCGGACGCCAAAACGAACTGCGGCTTGCGTCCATAATAGTGACAAGCGTCGGTGATGTTGACCCACGTGGGCGCGGTCTCTTCCATCACAGTTCGGGTGCGACCGCTGGCGGCATCGGCGAGCTTGAGCATCCAGTGGTCCTGCGCGCGATTGAGGGTTTCGATGGCAACCGCGCTGCCGTCGCCGGTCCAATAAACACGCGCGATGTAGGAATCATCCTCCGTGTTCACGTCGGTCCACGTCACCGGCCCGCCCTTCGCCGCGACGATGCCGACGCGCACGATGGGATTCGGGTCTCCGGCTTTCGGATAGCGCTGAAAGGTCGCCGTCGCGTGCGTGGGGATCTGGTCGACGATCGGATAGGTGGGCACGGGCGACTCGCGAAACTCGAGGAAGGCGAGCCGCTCACCGTCGGGCGACCACCAGTGGGCGCGCACGTCGCCGCGGGTGAAGAGCTCCTCCATGTAGACCCAGTCGAGAATGCCGTTGAGCACGGAGTCGCAGCCGCTGGTGGTGAGGCGGGTTTCCGCCTTGCTGCCCAGGTCGAGCGAGTATAGGTCGTTGTCGCGCGTGAAGGCGATGCGTCGGCCGGTAGGCGCGAACACGGGATCCTTTTCTTCGCCGTCGGTGTCGGTGAGCCGGGTGATCTTGCCATCCATGCCGGCGAGGAAGATGTCGCCGGCGAACACCAGCACGGCGCGGTCGCCGGCCCCGTTCCAATGCGGGCTTCCGAACGAGAAGGTCGGATGGTCGGGCTTCAAGTCGGCGGGTACCGACACCGTGTCGGCCGCCATCAGGACCCGCTCCCGGCCGGACGGGACGTCCTTCATCACCCATTCGGAGCGCGGCGTGGCTCCCGTCGAGCGCTGCACGAAGGTGACCCCGCGGCTGTTCCCCAGCCATTCGACGTTGGTGGGGAGGGGCTTGAGCAACGGATTCTTCCCAAAAATGGCCTCAACCGACAGATCGTCAGTCGCTTGGACGGCCGCGGCGGACGCGATGAAAACGGCGAAGAGGACCAGCACACGTCGACGCATGAATGGGTACCCCCGAAAAAGGGAAAAGGGCGGGACGGCCCGCTAGCTTAGCACGATACGGGTTGAATCGCCCTCGGTTTCGCCCTATTATGTCGTTCGGGTGGCTGCTGACACGCGGTGCCTTTCCCCCTCGAGTCCTCAAACTTCATCGGGGCCCGTGCCCGGGAATCGAACCGTCCCACGGCGGGACACTGAAATAAAGCTCCGGAGCGATGGAACGAATTTGCTCCCGGGCTCGTACTAGCTTGCAACCCACCCAGTGTTTTCCATAACAGGAGGTTAGAGGAGCATGTTTCGGAAACTCGGGCTGCTTGCAGTCGCCTGCCTCTTGGTCGCTTCGACCGAGGCCGCGCTGGCGAGCGACACCCTGACAACGCCTACCACCACCGCGTTGGACGTCGACGCTCCGGCAGCCCAGCCGGGATCTGCGCCCGCTACCAAGGCGGACCAAAACGAGCGCATGAAGAAGCGCGACTACGCGATCGAACTGCAGAAGAAGCTCAAGAAACCCGGTCCTCCCCCGTCCAAGCCCAAGTTCAAACCTTGGGATGAGATCGTCACCAAAGACCACAAGAAGGTCGAAGGCTTGTTGACGATGTACATCAAGGGCGAGGAAGTGCTTCTCGAGATCAAGAAGGACCAACTCGACAAGCCCATGCTCGCGATTCTCAGTCTGTCGCAGGGCATCGGGTCGAACTTCGTGTACGGCGGTCTGCCGATCGACGACGTGATGTTCGATCTGCACCGCGACGAGGATCACGTCCAGCTGCGCCGCCTCACCGCCAACTTCCGCGCCGAGGGCAACGAGCAGCTGCAGAAAGCTCTCGACCTGACCTTCGCGGAATCCATTCTGGAAAACTTCGCCATCAAGACCGAGCGCGACGACAAGGTTGTTGTCGACGTGCGCGAGTTCTTCCTGTCGGATATCTCCGGGATGAGCATGTATCTCGGCAGTGCCTTGAGCCAGCCCGTCCGCTTGGACGCCAAGAAGGGCTACTTCGGCAGCATCAAGAATTTCCCGACCAACACGGAAATCGACACGCGCTTGACCTACGCGCCGGGCCGTCCGGAGACCACGTTTCTCCCCAACGTGCCCGACGCGCGCAACATCCAGGTCGGCGTGGCGTGGAGCATTCGCAAACTGCCGGAAGAGCCGATGACGCCGCGCATCGCGGACGACCGCGTCGGCTATTTCACGACGTCGCACAAGGACTTCACCAAGGAGAAGACGGAGACGTTCTTCACCCACTACACCAATCGCTGGCGGTTGGAGAAGAAGGACCCGAGTGCCGCGGTCTCCGAGCCCAAGCAGCAGATTGTGTACTACATCGATCACACCGTGCCCGATGAGTACGTCCCGTACATGATCGCGGGTGTGAACATGTGGCAGAAGGCCTTCGAGGGCGCCGGCTTCAAGGAAGCCATCGTGGGCAAGCGTGCTCCGACCAAGGAAGAGGATCCCAACTACGATCCCGTCGACGCGCGCTACAACACCATCCGCTGGAACGTGAACGACCAGGTGTCGTACGGCGCCATCGGACCCTCACGCGTCGATCCCCGCACCGGCGAGATCATCGACGCCGACATTCTGTTCGAGCACAACATCGTGCACAACTTTGGCAAGGCGTGGCGCCGCGTGTCGGCTCCTCGCGCCGCGTTGATGGAGGTCGACCACAACTTGAAGCAGCTGTGGATGACGCCGGAAGAGCGTGCCAAGGAAGAAGCGATGATGTCGCTGCCGTTCTTCAAGAATCGTCCGTACATGCTGTGCTCGGTCGACAACTGCATGGGACTGGGTGGCGAAATGATGCGCCTCTCGATGCTCATCAACGGCATGATCGAAGCCGGCCAGGAAGTGCCGATCGAGTACGTCGGCGCCGCGCTGACCTTCGTCGCCGCGCACGAAGTCGGCCACACGATCGGTCTCCGTCACAACTTCAAGAGCTCGGGTGCGGTTCCGTACGATGAGCTCAACAACAAGTCGAAGATCGACGAGATCGGCATGACCGGCTCCGTCATGGACTACCCGACGCCGAACATTGCGGCTGATGCGTCGCGCCAGGGCTACTACTACACGCCGCGCGTCGGCACCTACGACATGTGGGCGATCGAGTGGGGTTACAAACCGGTCCACGGCGCCACCGCAGTCGAGCAGGAAAAGAACCTCGAGCCCATCGCGGCCAAGTGCACCGACAAGGCGTTCTTGTACGGCACGGACGAGGACACGTACCCGATGGGTGCGCTCGATCCGCGCAGCAACACCAACGACCTGTCGGACAACCCGATGCGTTGGGCGAGCGAGCGCATGTCGATTTGTAACGACCTGCTCATGAACGGCAAGCTCGAGAAGCGCGTGGTGGCCGACGGCGGCGACTACGTGCCGTTGCGCTCGGCCGTACAATCGCTGTTCGCGCAGAAGTACGTGTGCTCCAACATCGCCACCAAGTCGCTCGGCGGCTCCTACACCGAGCGCGCCCACAAGGGCGACGGCAAGGATCCATTCAACGACATCTCGGCGGCCGACCAGCGCAAGGCGCTCCAGTTCGTCGTCGACAACGCGCTCAAGTCGAACGCGTATGCGTTGTCGCCCGAGCTGCTGAACAAGCTGCAGGACGACAAGATGTGGAGCTGGGAGAACAATCCGTTCCAGCAGGGTCGTCGTTTCGACTTCCCGCTGTCGGACTGGGTCGAAGCCATGCAGACGGGTGTTCTATTCAACGTCATGAACCCCCATCTGCAGGCGCGCGTGGTCGACAATGCGTACAAGACGACGGACGCGTTCAAGCTGTCCGAGCTGTACAGCGCGTTGACCAAGTCGATCTGGACCGACAACATGACGCCCAACGGCAAGACCGCCGTGTGGGATCGTAACCTCCAGCGCGTTTACACCGACATGCTGATCCAGCAGGTCGTGCAGCCGTACCCCGTCACCCCGCAAGACGCGGTGTCGCTGTCGCGGTTGACGCTGACGCGCATCAAGAGCTCGGCTCAGTCGGCCTTGTCCCGCAAGGGCCTCGACGACGAAACCAACGCCCACTTGATGGAGACCATCGCTCGCGTGGACCGTGCGTTGAACGCGGGACGCGAGACCAACTTCTAATCGGTCGCGGCTTTCGAGTCGCAAACGACAAACTCCCCCGGTCGACTCGTCTCGGCCGGGGGAGTTTTGTTTTGGGTCGCAAGTGCCGGGTTACTTGTTCTTGTCTTTGTCCTTGTTCCCGTGCTTGTTCTTGCGAAGCCCCGGGGGCAGGTCGTTACGATCGTCGACGGCCTTCCAGGGTCCCTCGATACGAACGCTCCATTCCCATGCCCCTGAACTCAATCGATAGAATTGTCCCGCGTTGTAGTAGCAGTCGTCCTGATTGACCACGATGTAGAGCCCGAGCGACGCGCTGTACTCCAGCACGACGTTGGCGTTGCCCACTTGGTGTTTCTTGCGGTAGCCGTGTGCCGGCGCGTGGTCGGGCGGACCGTTTTGATCCTGTTCTTGATCGATGACGACAACCTCGCGCGGCGCGGGTGCGTCGGACGGAGCTTTTGTTCTCACCTTACCGGAGCACGCGATGAACGCGGCGCTGGTCAGGGCGAGTGCGATGATCATCAGGGTGCGCAGTGCGTACATTCCTCGTCCTCCATATATAAGGAAGCCGAGAATCCAAAGAGCAAGCGCCGGGCCAGGGAACGAT
>JAICFA010000207.1 GCA_025923935.1 Candidatus Krumholzibacteriia bacterium | reverse complement strand
GCGGCGGTAGAAGGCCGACTGCGGCAGTTCCAGAAACTTCCCCTGCAGCGCGAGCTCGAACACCAGGACTTCGTCCGCCCCCACGAAGTTTCCCATGAGCCGCGTCTGGCCCAACGCATCCGTGCGCATGAGCCCGTAAATCACATTTACGAGTCCGATCCGGGAGAGGGCCAGCCGGAAACGTTCGGCCGCATCGGGCGAGCGCAGATCGAGATTGTCGTCGTACACACGCAGCACCGTTCCGTTCGCATCCACCAGGCTCGTCTTCGGGTAGCACAGCACCGCGTCGGGATTCGCGTCGAGTGCGGCCACGCACACCGCCACCGAATCGGGGGCGAACCAGTCGTCCGCCGGCGCCCAGCGAAAGTACTCGCCGCGGGCGAGGTCGAACGCGCGCCGGTAATTCCACGCCGCACCGCGGTTGGTGTCGCTGCGCACGTAGCGCACGCGCGCGTCCCGGGCCGCGTACGCTTCGGCGATTGCACGGGTACCGTCGCTCGAGCCGTTGTCGGAGACGATCAATTCGAGATCGCCGAAGGTCTGGCCAAGGACGGATTCGATCGCATGCGCGAGGTAGGCCTGCCCGTTGTACACGGGCATGCCGATACTGACGCGTGGCTCTTGTCGACTAGCGGTCATGGGGTGCTCGAGCAAACGGGACGCGATTCGAATCCACAGCATGCACGCCGATCCCTCCCCCCGCAAGGGAAACGGCCGGCGGAGCTAGGCTCTTTAGAAAAAGCAAGTTACATGCCGCGCCGGGTGCGCGGCAAGTCCGGAATCCAAGTGCGATGGGAAGCGGCTGGGCCGGCGCTTCAGCACGCGCCCTTGCCCGTGAAGACGACGAAGACGGTGCGACCGAGAATCTTCAGGTCGGTCCAGAGGCTGACGCGGCGAATGTACTCGAGGTCCAGGTGGAGCTTGTCGCGCAGGCCGTCGTCGGTGTTGGTGTAGCCGAGCTCGACCTGTGCGAGGCCCGTGATCCCGGGCTTGGTGCGAAGGCGCAGCTGGAACTCCGGCAGCTCCTTCTCGATGCGGCCGATGAAGTACGCGCGCTCGGGACGCGGCCCGACGATGCTCATGTCCCCGCGCAGGACGTTCCAGAACTGCGGCAGCTCGTCGATACGCGCCTTGCGCAGCACGCGGCCGACCCCGGTGATGCGCGGATCCCGCTCCTTGGCCCACATCGGCGGGGTCCCCCGCTCGGCGTCGACCACCATCGTGCGGAACTTGTAGATGGTGAACGGGCGCCCGAAGTTGACCAGCACGCGGCGGTCACGGCGGCGGCGCTCCGCGTCGGAGCGCGGGGGCGAGCCGCGGCGCTCGCGCGTCCGCCGATTGATGCCAATCCGCTCCTGTCGGTAGAACACCGGACCGGGCGAGGTCATGGTGATGATGACCGCGGCCAGGCCCATTACGGGGCTCGTCGCGATCAGACCGAGCAGCGACAACAGAATGTCGACGCCACGTTTCCAACCCAAGCGACCGACGAGGTCGAAGGGGTGGCGCACCCTCTCGGCCTGGGGGCGACGGGTGGCCGGGCCGGTGCGCGCTGGCCAAGGCAGCGCGAACTCGGATCGGCGGGAAAATTTCTGCGCAAACACGTTCATAGGGGGCGCTCTGAACTCGTTTAATGTCCGACTGGTTCGAGGTATCGAGCCCACCGCTGGGCTCCGGGGGCGTACCCCGACCGTTCGGTGTGCGCGGGTATTTTGCAGGTTTGGTGCCACCGGCGGCGCACTTCACGGATTCCTCATCGAGCGTTACGACGGTGTGTAATCGCCGTAGCGAGATACTGTTAACGCGACAGGTAGAGGATTTACTCGAATGTTGTCGAAACTACAATTGGGGCTTTGCCGGGAGACGATTGGGAAATTCACCCATTGACGAGATTGGGGATAACTTTCAAGTCATTGTCGAATCGTATTTTACAAATGTGCGCAGGCAATAGGCGGGTTTGGGAAAAAGGGCGCGAAAAGCTGAGCACGATTTGGCGGGCGATCACTCCGCGATGACCGTGAAAACGTGACCGTTGGACGCGTACTCGCGGCGCGCGGACTCGGCCTCCCCTGCGTTCTTGAAGCGGCCCACGACGACGCGGAAGCGAGTGCCGTTCGACTCGATCTTCGCCGGTATTTTCAAGAGTTCCAGCGCGCGCACCTCGGCGCGTGCGCTTTCGAGATACGCGTGCGATCCCGCGACCAGTACGTGGGTGCCGCTGGTGCGCGGTGTCGCAGGTGCCGCCACCGTCGCCTTGGGCGCTGCCGTCGGCTCGGAGTCGGCGATTGGCGGCGCGAAGTCGCCGTGCGGGACCGTGACCGGTGCCGCAGTTCCCCGCGACGCCCCGCCGAACTCGTACAAGAGCGAAAACGTGTGCACGCTCGAGAAGTACTCCTGCGGCGTGTAGGAGTAGTCCAGCGTCACCACGCCGTATTGGAATCCAAACCCCGCGTTGAAGGGCGAGCCGCGCTGCTCGCTGTCGAGGTTGTTGTTGAACGCGCTGCGCAGGGTGAGCGATTGGTTGAATCGGTAGTCGACGCCAAGCTGAACGCGGGTGCCATACGCATCCGAGTCGGACACCTGCGCGCCGGCGAAAAACTGCCCCAAGCCCGACGCGAACACGCGTCCGCCGCCGACCAGATACTCCGGTGCCACCGACCAGCTCTCGCTGTCGAACGACACCGACCCGCCGATGTCGCGCGCCGCGACGTGTAGCAGATTCCTCCCCATCCAATACGAGGCACCGGCGTGGAACGCGTAGCCCGAGCCGTCGGTCGGCAAAACGTGCTCACGAATCAGAGTAGTGCCGGCGGCCAGCGAAAGGCCGGTGCCGCGGAAGGCGTGGCTCACGGTGAAGTCGAAGCCGACGTCGTAGAAGCTTTCCTCGGACACCAGATTCATTCCGGAGTCGTAGCCCTGCACGCTGCCCGAGTAGAGGAACGTGGCACCGATGCCGAGGACGGTTGCGCCCGAGCCGATCGGTAGTGCCACCCCGGCCGATGAAAAGACCATGTTATCGAGCCATTCGCTGGTGGTGATGAACGCTTCCGCTCGCGGCAGTCCGGTGAGAAACGCCGGATTGGAGAACATGAGGGTCGCATCCGGCGACAGGCCGGCGACGGCGTCCGGGGACGACATCAACCGGGCACCGACCGGAATCTTGAGAAAGGGCGCAGCGTGTACGCCGGCGCCGTCCTGGGCCGCAACCTCCACCGCCCCGCCGGCCACGCACAAAGCAGCCAAGACGAGGAACGATGCGGAGCGCCAGTTCGCGTGGTTACGTGTCATGCCACCGATCTGTGTCGTGTCAAACCGAGTCAATGCGTTGGAAACGCTTTATAACCAGCAAACCAAAGGCCAAAGCGCGGCAAAAAATCGCGCGTGACCGAAAGCTCCCGTCGTGCCCCGTTGTGTCGCAACGCGGCTCGAGGCCCGCACCCACGACACCCGAACAAACCAACGAGAGCGGCGCGCGCGCGGTAATCTGCAACGACCCTATTGCGGGCCGAATACGGAAACTGTCTAGAAAAACCTGGTGGGGCGCTGTAACCGTTATCACACGGCTGAGCTCGAGGCAGGCCCTAGGGGCGGGCCGAAAGCTCACCGAGCCGGTGCTGCGCCAACCTCGAATAACGCGTTTGAGGAAATCGCTCAACACATTTTTTGAGCATCTCGCGCGCTTGGACCGTGTCGCGCAGCGCGGTCGCGTAGACCTCGGCACCACGCAAGAGCCCAGCCGCCGTGCTGGCGTCATCCCACGACGACGGTGCGGTGCCCAACAGGGCGGCTCCCTCCTCGGCGCGTCCCGCGGCTGCGTAGCTCCGCGCCAGCGCGTCCTGGACGCGCAGGCGGTCGCCGGTGAAAGGCCCGTTGCGGTCGATTAGCGATAGGTAGTACTCGCGCGCGCGATCGAGCGTGCGCCGGGCCAGCTCGTGCTCGCCGGTGGCGGTGTAGTGCCGCGTGACGAGAATGGGGGCTTCGATGGACGGCGGCTCGTGCGGATACACCTGCTGCAAGCGCCGCAAAAGTGCGAGCGCGTCTTCCCATACTCCCTGCCGCTCGAGCACGGTAGCACGGGCGAACATGGCGCGCGCCACCACTTCGCCCGGTGCGTGCTCGTCCTGCTCGAGTGCGCGGAACGCGGCCATCGCCTCGGCTTCGTGGCCCAGTTCGAGGTCTAACGCCGCGCGGTCGTATTTCGCCGCGTACGCCATCGCACCGCTGCCGCCACGCCGCTCGACGTCGTCGAAGATCTGCTGTGCGATCGCGGGCTCGTGCAGAGCGAAGGCGTGGATTTCGCCGAGCAAGAGCCGCAAGCCCTCGGTCTCGTCGTTCGCGGGCCCCGTCGAGACGAGGTCACGAATCCGTGCGGCAGCCCCGCGCCAATCTTCGGCGACGAGGCACAGCTGCACGTTTCCCAAGGCGGCCTGCCGCGCGATCGCGGTTCCCGGCCAGGTGTCGCCCACACGCGTGTAGAAGTCGCTGGAGACGCGGTGGTACTCCCGATACAACTCCGCGTCGCCCGTCTCGCGGTACAAACGCGTGATCACCACGGGGATGGTCATGAACACATCGTCCGGCACAAATTTCCCAGACCAGAATTCATCCGCTTGCGAGACGTGGCGGAACATTTCTGCACACTGCTGCGTGACGCCGCTGGTTTCGCCGGCGAGGTAGTGCGCGCGTGCCGCTCCCAGCCGCGCGTCGACCTCATTGCCCAGCCCGAGGCCGGCTTCGAGCGTCTTCTCGTACATCTTCCCCGCTTCGAAATAGCGCTCGCTTAGGAAATACAGGTTGGCGAGTGCCACGCGCGCGGAGGTATGAATGGAGCGAATGTCGGCAACCACGTCGGGACGCCACGCGGACGCCTCCGGCGATGCCAGCGGCTGGTCGGCGAGCACTGCGTCGAACCCCGCGATGGCCAGGCGCGTGTCTTTTTGCGAAGCGCGCACCACGGCGATGTTGATGCGGCGCTGGTAGAACTGCGCGCGCCACAGCTTCTGCTCCAGACGGTAGCGCGCCAGAATGTCGTCGTTGGAAGTACAGCCCGCGAACACCGGGAGCACCAGCATCAGCGCGGCGAAGGCAGGCCGCGGCGTCATCGCAGTCCTCCCTCTTCCGGCAGCGCCAGCGCCACCACGCCCGCGAACAGAATGAACGCCGTCACCACTTCCAGCACGATGGATCCGACCATGAAATGGAACACGATCTCGGGACGAAAGCGCGCCGCGAGCACATCGGCGTTCCCGACGAGCGCGTCTACCGGCAGGTGTGCCACCAGCACGGTGACGATGACCATGGCCGTGGGGAGGAACCTGCGGCGGGCGTAGCCCATGCTGCCGCGAATTGCGGCCAGGGCTCCGACGCCGCGCAGGCGCACAACGGCGGGCGCGTATACCAGCAGCGCTTGCGCGCACGCCGTCACGGCGATGATGCCCAACGTCGCGATTTTCGACGGAATCCCTGGAGGCAATTGCGCCGCGAGTATGGCCAAACCGCGGCCGACGGCT
>JAICFA010000206.1 GCA_025923935.1 Candidatus Krumholzibacteriia bacterium | reverse complement strand
CGTCCGCGACGGCGTGGTCGGCTTGGGGACGTGGGAAGCCATCGTCTTGTTGGACGCCCGGGGCCCGGCGCAGCGAGCCATCGACGTAACCGTGATGGGCTCATGACCTCACGCATTGCTTGAACGTGCCCGAAACTAAGCTTTATAATCACGGCTGTTACACGTAGTGCCAAGCGACCTCACCAGCCAGGAATTACACCCTTGATCGACACCCAAACCGCGCGCACGCCGGCTCCGTCCGCGTCCTGGCTGGTGGCCGGAGGCGCCCTCCTCGGCCTCGCCCTCCTGCTTCCGACCGGCGTTCCCGTCCTCCATGTCGTTCGCTCGATCGCCGTCTGGGCGGTCCTCATGGTCGCGCCGGGGTGGTGTCTGTTGCGGCTCATGGATTCAGGGCGGCGGTCGTCGCTCGAGCTCGGGGTCGCCGGGCTGGTCGGCTCGCCGGTCCTCATCGCCCTGGTCGGAATCGCCGTCATGTTTGCCACCGGCTCGGCGCCCGCGGCCTCTGCCAGTGTGTTCGCGGTGTCCGCGCTCTTGATCGCCGCCTGCGGCTTCGCGCGCCGGACGGCGCGCGAGCGCTTTACCCGCCGCGACGCACTCGCGCTCGGCATCTTCATCGCCGCTCTATTGCTGCTCACGGCCACACTTCCCTTCACGCGCGAATGGTGGCGCATCCGCTCCGATGCGTGGTTCCACGCGGCGGTGGTGGCCCAGATTCGGGATTTCGGGATGCCGCCAGAGGACCCGTACTTCCTCGGCGAACCGCTGCAGTACATGTGGTTCTATCACGGGCTGCTCTTGACCTTGAGCGAGGCGCTACGCGTGGACTCGTTCTGGACCATGGCGATGGTCAACGCGCACGCGGTGGTTGCACTCGTGCTCGCCGCTTACTACTTCGCCTCCACCTTGCACGACCGCGCCCTACACCGCTTCACCGCCATGGCGACCTTGGTGCTTGCCTTCAATGCAGCGTTCTGGATTTTCCTGCCGGTCAAGCTGGTGAAGGCGTTCATCGGCGACGTGCGCGGCGGCGAAGAGATCGCGCGCACCTTTGCGCTCACCCCGCTGCACTACGACCGCGCCTACGGCTTCATGAACATCTATTACAACCAGGAATTCTTTCTCGACAAGTTCATGGTGGCGACCGCATTCGGAATCGCACTCGTGTTCATGACGGCGGGCTGGGGCGCGGCCATCGCTCATCTGCGGCGCGGCGGCCGCTTCAGCCTGGCGCTGCTCGCGCTGTGCGTGGTGGGCATGCTCGGGTTTCACAGCCTGGTGGGATTCGTATTTCTGGTGGGTGTCGTGGGCGGCACGACCCTGCTCCACCTCTTGCGCCGCCAGGCCGACGACTATCGCCCGCGGGCCGCGCTGGCCGTGGTCATCACCTCAGTCGCGTGCTTCGTCGCCATGACGCCGTACTTGTACCAAGTCATGCACGCCAAGGAGCGCGAGCAAGTGTTCCCGCTCGACTTCTCCTTTCCCAAGATTGCCGGCATCGTCATCTCCAGTGCCTTGGTGATCGCTGTGGCGCTGCGCGCGCGCATTCCCTGGCGCGAGCGCGCGGCGTCGTGGCGCTTTCTCGCATGGAGCACCGCCGCGGTGACGGCGTTCTGCTTCTCGATCGCCCTACCGGGGCCCAACACCTACGACAAGCTCGGCTATTTCGTTTTCATTCCGTTTGCGATCATGGCGGGCATCGCCATCGGAGACTCCATCGCATCACGCACGGGACGCTCGCGCATGGTCGTCGTCGCCGCCTGGGTGCTGTTGTTCTTCGTCCCGGTCAACGCGATCGCATTCGTGAGCTGCTTCGGAACTCCCGACGCGGTCGAAGTCACTCCCGCGGAGGAGCGTCTCTCGCAATGGGTGCGCGCCAACACCATTCGCGAATCGGTCTTCATCGATGACCACGACCGCGTACCGCTGTTGGTCACCGGTCCGCGCCGCTACTATTGGGGCACGCTCGCCTACGCCGAGCAATGGGGATATCCCAAGAGCGAAATGACTCGACGCAAGCGGGTGGTCGAGGCACTCTACGGTCATACCGGCCTCGACACCTCCGTTCTGGATGCGATGCGTGCCGTGAACGAGCCGTTGTACGTGGTCGTGCGCCCGGAGCACGCGGGGTCCGCCGTGACCCAGCACCCCGAGTGGTTCGAAACCGTCTTCGAAGATTCCGAGATCGCCTTGCGGCGTTTCACCAAACAAGGACCGACGAATGCTGGCTCGCGACAATGACACCCCCGATGTGACCGTCGTCATCCCCGCCTACAACGAAGAGGATGCCATCGGGCGCACCCTCGACGAAGTGCAGGCGGTATTGGAGCCCCATCCGCAGAGTTGGGAGATTCTCGTGGTCAACGACGGCTCGCGCGACCGCACCGCCGAGGAGGCGGCATCGCGGCGCGCGCGCGTGGTGAACCATCGCCGCAACCGCGGCTACGGTGCGTCGCTGAAGACGGGTGTGGTCAACGCGCGCGGCGAAATCGTGGTGTTCTACGACGCCGACAATCAGTTCGATCCCAACGACATTCCGCGCATGGTGAGCGAGCTCGCCGAGCACGACGCCACGCTGGGCGCGCGCACGTCGAAGTCGCACGCGCCCTTTTCGCGCCGCGGCGGCAAGAAAATGTTGGGCTGGCTCGCGAACTATCTCGCGCGCACCAACATTCCGGACTTGAACTGCGGCCTGCGCGCCATCCATCGGGACCTTTTGCTGGACTATCTCCATCTGTTGCCGAACGGGTTCTCGGCCTCAACCACCACGACACTGGTACTACTGAAAGAGAACCACGACGTAAAATTCGTCCCCGTCACGGTGAAAAAGCGCATCGGCAAGAGTACCGTGCGGCCGCTCAAGGATGGCATGGACACCGCTCTATTGATCGTCCGCCTGACCACGCTGCTCGACCCCTACCGCGTCTTCGGACCGGTGAGTGTGGTGTTCTTCATTCTGGGTTTGGCTTGGGGCGTGCATTACATTCGACTGGGGCGCGGCCTCTCCATCGGAGCGATGTTCTTGCTGGTTTCATCTATTGTCATCTTCTTCTTCGGCTTGCTCGCCGACCAAGTGGCCTCGATGCGGCGCGAGCGGCGGTATTCGGAACGAGACTGATGTGCGGCATCTGCGGCTTCTTCGACTTTAAGCACCAGCGCCAGCGGCCGGATGCGACCGCCATTCTGGGTGCCATGACGGACGTCATCACCCACCGCGGTCCCGATGATGTGGGCCACTTGGTGCACGGTCCGGTCGCCATCGGCATGCGCCGGCTCTCGATCATCGATCTGAACACCGGCCAACAGCCGATTTTCAACGAAGACAAGAGTGCCGTGGTGGTGTGCAACGGCGAGATCTACAACTTTCGCGAGCTGCGCCCGCCCCTCTTGGAGCGTGGGCATCGCTTCACCACCCAGGGCGACATCGAGCCGCTGATTCATTTGTACGAAGACGTGGGCGACGACATGCCATCGCGTTTGCGCGGTATGTTTGCGTTGGCCTTGTGGGACGATCGCCGCCGCCGCTTGCTGCTCGCACGCGACCGCCTCGGCGTCAAACCGTTCTACTACACGGACGCGGACGGGACACTGGTGTTCGGCAGCGAGATCAAAGCGCTCTTGCGCCATCCCGCGGTGCGCCGCGAGGTCGACCCCGACACGCTGCACCACTACCTCTCGCTCAACTATGTGCCCGCGCCGCTGTCGATGATCAAAGGCATTCGCCAGCTGGGCCCGGGCGAGATGCTGGTGTGCGATGAGGACGGCATTCGCACGCGGCCGTACTGGGACTTGCGCTTCGAGCCCGAGCACGGTGTGTCCGAGGACGAATGGGCGCGGCGCGTGCGCGACAAGCTGGACGAAGCGACGCGCATTCGCTTGGTGAGCGATGTGCCCTTTGGTGCCTTCCTGAGCGGCGGGGTGGATTCCAGCGCGGTGGTCGCGATGATGGCGCGCAACATGAGCGAGCCGGTGCAGACCTTCTCCATCGATTTTGAGGAGAAGTCGTTCAGCGAGAGCGCGCATGCGGCCCGGGTCGCGTCGCAGTACGGGACGACGCACCGCGTGCGCACTGCCCATGCCGACTGGGTCGACTTGGTCGAATCGCTGGTGTGGTACGCCGACGATCCCCTCGCCGACTCGTCGATGATTCCGGTCTATTTGGTGAGCGAGTTTGCGCGCGAGCACGTGACCATGGTGCTCACCGGCGATGGCGGCGACGAGGCCTTCGCCGGCTATCCGACCTACAACGCGTATTTCGTGCGCGAGATGTACCGCCGCGTGCCGGCACCGGTACGGCGCCACGTGGTGCGCCGTCTGGTCGAGGCGCTGCCGGTGTCGACGGCCAAGGTGAGCTTCGACTTTCGCGCCAAGCGTTTTGTCGCCGGTGCGGAGCTCGAGCCCGAGGTGGCCCACTTTTGGTGGCGCGCGATTCTCTCCGAAGACGCCAAGCGCGCGCTGTACACGGACGAGTTTCGCGCCCAGCTGCATCACGCCCGCCCCACGGCCGAGCTCTACCGCGACCACTTCGAACGCTCCGGCAGCGACGATCCGCTGGCGCGCATGCTCTACGCCGATACCCGTTTTTATCTCCCCGCCGACATGCTCACCAAGGTCGACCGCATGTCGATGGCGAACGCGCTCGAGGCACGCGGACCGTTTCTCGACCACGAGCTGATGGAGCTCGCGGCGCGCATTCCGTCCGCCATCAAGTTCAAGCACCGTACCCCAAAGTACATTCTCAAGAAAGCACTGGAACCGCTTCTCCCGCCGTCGATTCTGCACCGCAAGAAAGCCGGGTTCAACGTCCCGGTGGGAGCCTGGCTGCACGCCGGATTTGGTGAGCGGGCGCGCACCGTGTTGGCGCCGGACCGGGTGGCGGCGGCGGGATTTTTCCGTCCCGACGCCATTCGTCGCCTGCTCGACGAGCACCGCGAGCGCCGCGCCGACCACAGCTTCGCCATTTGGGGGCTGTTCTGCTTCCAGCTCTGGTACGAGCGCTTCATCGCCGCGAGCGAGGTCGTTCCGCCCGAGTCGGTGGCACGCCGCTGGTCGATTCCCACTCCTGTCAGAGACCATGCCGTCTGACATGTCGATGCACGGGATGAAACGCAAGTTTCTCCTCGGCCTGCTCATCAGCGCCGCGTTCCTCTATCTCGCCATGCGCGGGATCGACTGGCCGTCGTTTCGGGGTGCGTTCGCGCAGGCGCGCTACGAGTTCGTGCTGCCCGCCATCGTCGTCACCATGCTGGGACACTTCTGCCGTTCGATACGCTGGAAATTCATGATGTCGCCCATCAAGCAGTGCCGTATCGGACCGCTGTGGTCGGCGACGGCCATTGCCTTCATGGTCAACAATCTCCTGCCTGCGCGCTTGGGTGAGTTCGTCCGCGCCATCGCCATCGGCCGCACCGAGCGCGTCAGCAAGTCGGCGTCGTTCGCCACCATTGTGTACGAGCGCGTCGTCGATGTTTTCGTGCTGATCATCTTGACGTGGTATTGCCTGGTACGCATCTCG
>JAICFA010000205.1 GCA_025923935.1 Candidatus Krumholzibacteriia bacterium | reverse complement strand
TCTCACCGGCGGATTTGCCGTCGATGGTCAGCTTGCTCAATCCGCCCGAGCCCGGCTTGCCACCGTCGTAAACGAACTCGTACAGCACCGTGTGCTTCCCGGGAGCGAGCGCGGTCGGCGCAGTCACTGTCCAGTTTTGCAGTCCGCCAAAGTTGTAGGCGTGTTTTACCCGTCCGTTCTTCATGTAGAGGCTCCAACCGCCGAAGCTCCCCGCTTGCGAAATGATGACTCCGTTCGCGTTGGCAGGCACGTCGATCTCGGCGGTGATGGCCGACGAACGTCCTTTGATATTAATGAACGCGTTCTCGCTGATACCCGTCATGCCCTCATACAAGGTCAGCGAAGTGCGCGTCCCGATGAGATCCGGACGTCCCGCGATCCTCGCATCGAATCGCTCCGCGCGACGATCATCCAGCGGATACACGTGATTACGCATGGCTTCTTGGTCGAAGACGGCTTGCAGCTCCTTGAGCTTCTCCGGATTCTGAGCGGCCAAATCGTTGGCTTGGCTGAAATCTTCGTCGACGTTGTACAGCTCCCACTTGTCCTGATCGAACGGCGGAAGCTGTGGGACCATCACCCACGGGGTCGAATGGCGCGTCGCGGCGACCCATCCGTTGTGATAAATGCCCCGGTTGCCGAACATCTCGAAGTACTGCGTGGTGCGGCGCCCCGGCGCGGCTGCATCGTCGAAGGTGTAAACCATCGACACGCCGTCCATCGGATACTGCTGGGTGCCGTTCACCATGGTGGGTTGGGGCAGCCCGGCAGCTTCCAACGCGGTGGGTGCGATGTCGATCACGTGGTGGAATTGGGAACGGATTTCGCCGCGCTTGGTGATGCGCGCGGGCCAGTGAACGACCATGGGATTGCGCGTGCCGCCGAAGTGCGACGCAACCTGTTTGGTCCACTGGAACGGTGTGTTGCCGGCATGCGCCCAGCCAACCGAAAAGTGAGGAAACGTGGAGGGACCTCCCCACTCGTCCATGTGAGGTAGCACGTCGGAGATGTCCATCACGATGCCGTTGAGAGCGAGCATCTCGTTGTAGCTCCCGTCCGGACCGCCTTCAGCGCTGCATCCGTTGTCGCCCCAAACATAGAAGACGATGGTGTTATCGAGCTCTCCCATGTCCTCGATCGCTTGCACCAGGCGCCCGACCTCGTGGTCGGTTTGCTCCGCGAATCCTGCAAAAGTCTCCATCTGGCGCGCGAATAGGCGCTTCTGATCGTCGGTCAGCGAATCCCACGCGGGAATCTCCGCCGGCCGAGCCGTGAGCTGTGTCCCCGCCGGCACGATTCCCATCTCTAACTGCCGCGCCAGCGTCTCCTCGCGCTGCTTGTCCCACCCCTGATCGAACTTTCCTTTGTATTTGGCGATCCATTCCTTGGGCACGTGGTGCGGCGCATGCGTGGCGCCGGTGGCGAAGTACATGTAAATCGGCTTGTCGGGAGTGAGCGCATTTTGGAAGCGCATCCAGTTGATGGCGTTATTGGTCATATCGGTGGTGAAGTGATAATTCGGATCGGGTGGAATCTCCACACGCGTGATGCCGTCATACAGCGCGGGTGACCACTGGTTGGTTTCGCCGCCAATGAAACCGTAGAACTTGTCGAAGCCCGAACGCGTGGGCCAGCGATCGAACGGCCCCGAGACCGATGCTTCCCACGGCGCGGTTTCGTGATATTTCCCGAATGCCGCCGTGCTGTAGCCGTTCAGGCGCAGAATCTCAGCCAGCGGTGTCACGCTGTTCGGTCGCACACCGGTGTTGCCGGGGAAACCGGTCGCCAGCTCCATGATGGCACCGGCATTGTTGATGTGATGATTGCGGCCGGTCAGTAGTGCCGTGCGCGTCGGCGAGCACAGCGCAGTCGTGTGGAAGCGATTGTAACGGAGTCCGCCGTCGGCGAGCTTCTGCAGCGTGGGTGTGTGAATGGGACCGCCGAATGGCTCCGCCGTGCCGAAACCGATGTCGTCGACCAGCACGATCACCACGTTGGGTGCATTCTCGGGTGCTTTGACTTCGAAGCGAGCGGGAGGTGTTGCCTTGCGTGCGTCCTTCTCGGTGATGGACACCACCGGGGGCTCCGCGACGGGAAGCACGCTTCGGTCCATCGTGCCACCGGTTTGAACCGGCGCTGAAGTCTCTGGTGACTTTTCTGAACAGGACGCAAGGGAATGCAATACGACGGCACCCAGAACGATCCGAGCGCCGAACAGGACGGTTCGGCGAATCATTATTAACCTCCGGTTAGAGGGCGACGAGCGTACGCGCCCGCTGTGGGTGAATCAACCGCGAAGTTGCGGGATGTTTGTGAAAAAAGTAAGTACTGCCGCTGCGGCAGTGGAGTGCTAGATCATCGCTTTCACGAGCAATCGGACCATGTCGCGCAGCGGCATCACGGTGAGCAAGAGCGGCAACAAGGGCACGGCGGCGGCGCCGGCAAATGCCATCACGGTGCGCCGGTCGAAGGGAACGACGCTCATGTTTTGCAAACGCTCGAAGCTGCCTCCGATATCGGCTAGCGATTGGATATCGCCGGTGCCCAACAGCGGCTCTTCTGGAGGATTTTTCTTCTCGACCCATTTCCGGTGAAACAATTGTACGTAGTGGCTGCCCAGCTCGCCGTATTGCAGAAGCCCCCTTCGTTTGGCCATGACCAATCGTCGCGAGAACACCAGGAGGGGGATGAGTCCGAGGATGATTTGCACGACCACGATGCCGATGAGGACCGACTGATACTCCTTCAAGGCGACGCCCTGGTGAAGGATGCGATTTGCGGCCGCTGCGGCCAGCACCGCACTCATGGCGAACGTGCACATGGTGAACGCGTTGTGACCGATGGTGATGAAGCCCAAGCCGCCCATGCGGTCGGGGTGCGTGCCCACGATCTGCAAGTCGAGCTTGGACACGCGGTGGAGGAACATCCACCACACCAGGTAGCGCCACCCCCAGCGCAGGAACAAGAACATCACGATGGGGGACGCGATATACGCGTACCACCAGCCGGCGAACGTAAGCCGCACACCGGATGCGTCGGGGGCTTCGTACCAAAACATGACGTTGTCGCGCGTGAGCGTGTGCACGGAAAACCAGATCGCGACACACGCCAGGGCGAGGAGTATCGCTTCGGCCAGGACCGATGCGGCGCGCTTGCGCGTCGCCTGCACCGCATCCACGAAGCGGGCTGCGTCGTCGGGGCGAACCAGCCCCGACATCGCGAAGGCCGTCGCCACCATGCGGGTACGGCGCGACACGGCACCTTCGGCGAGAATAAGAACGGGAATCACGACCAGAAATCGTACGTAGGTGGCGATGTCTTGAAAGAAGGTTACTGCGACGTCCGCTTCGTGGCGCGTGAAAATCTCGATCACGAGCAAGGGCAACCAGGCGAACATCGCTATGCCCACGGCGCGCGCGGGCAGGTTGGGCGACTCGGCGCCGGCAAACCCCAAGCGCGCCTGCAAGCGGTCGATGGGCCCGCACCAGGTGACCGAAAAACTGGCGGCGTCGCCGGTGCTGTGCGCGGTGCTCATCGGGCTCTCACCGCGCCCAAGACGCGCACCACGCGCTCCAGCAACGCCGGCAATTGATCGAGCGGCAGCATGGAGGCGGCGTCGGATTTCGCTTTCGATGGATCGGGATGGGTCTCGATGAAGAATCCGTCGACGGGGACCGCGGCGGCGGCACTCGCCATCATCGCGGCCAGCGCGGGCTCGCCTCCCGAGGCCGATCCCAAGCCGCCGGGACGCTGCAGCGAGTGCGTCGCGTCGAAGATCACCGGACAGCCGGTCGCGCGCATGCGTGCGAAGCCGCGGAAATCGACCACGAGGTCGTGGTAGCCGAACGACGTGCCGCGCTCGGTGAGCAACAGCTCGCGCGCGCCCGCGGCGCGCGCCTTATTGACGACGTTGCCCATGTCGTCGGGCGCGAGGAATTGTCCCTTCTTGATATTGATCGGTTTTTTCGTCGCCGCCGCCGCTTCGATCAGACTGCTCTGCCGCGAAAGAAACGCCGGGATCTGGAGAACGTCCAGTGTGGCCGCCGCGTCGTTCACTTCACTGACATCGTGGACGTCGGAGAGAATCGGACAGCCCACACGCGCGCGAATGTTTTGCAGCGTTCGCAATCCGGCGTCGATCCCGGGCCCGCGAAAACTCTCGCCCGAGCTGCGGTTGTCCTTCGCGTAGCTCGCTTTGAAGATGAAGTTGAATTCGCGCACGATGGGCAGGCGCGCGATGTGCTCGGCGATGGAAAGCGCGGCAGTTTCGGACTCGATGACGCACGGGCCGGCGATCAACAGCGGCTTTTCGCCGTCGCCGACGCGAAACGAGCCGATGGACGCGGAAACCGCCACGATGTTAGCGCGCCCCTCAGGCGCTGACGTGGCGTGCGCTGGGAGAGTGCGAGTTGCGCTGGGCCTTGGCCGCGCGCACGAGCCCGAAAAACAACGGATGCGGACGGTGCGGCCGGCTCTTGAGCTCGGGGTGGAATTGCGATGCGATGAAGTATGGGTGGTCGGCGATCTCGATGATCTCGACCAGGCTGCCGTCGGGTGAGGTACCGGAGAAACTCAAGCCGTCGCGCTCGAGCTGCGCGCGGTATTCGTTGTTCACTTCCCAGCGGTGGCGATGGCGCTCGCTCACTTCGCCCGCGCCGTACAGTTCGGCGGCCAGCGTACCCGGTGTCACCTTGCACGGATATGCGCCCAAGCGCATGGTTCCGCCCTTCTTGCCCGAGTGCGTCTGGCCCTCCATCAAATCGATGACGGGATTGGCACAATTGGGGCTAAACTCGCTCGAAAGCGCGTCCTTGATGCCGGCGACGTTGCGCGCAAACTCGATCACCGCGCACTGCAGTCCCAGACAGATACCCAGGAACGGAATCTCGTTTTCGCGCGCGTAGCGAATCGCTTCCACCTTGCCGGTAATACCGCGCTCGCCGAAGCCGCCGGGAACCAGGATACCGGCGACACCGCGCAGCACTTCGTCGGCGCCCAGCTTTTCGACGTCTTCCGCATCCACCCACTGCACCTCTACCTTGACGTCGTTCTGCACGCCGGCGTGGGTGAACGCTTCGATGATGGACTTGTAGGCGTCTTGGATCTGCACATACTTGCCGACTACCGCGATGCGCACGCCTTCGGTGATCGCGGTCATGCGCTGGATCATGCGCTCCCAGTCCTCCAGCTCGGGCGCCTTAGTTTCGAGGTGGAGCAATTTGACGATGAGCTCGTCCAAGTTCTCGCGGTGGAAATGCAGCGGCACGTGATAGATCGACGCGACGTCGCGCGCTTCGATCACGGCGCGCTCGCGCACGTTGCAGAAGAGCGCAATCTTGGAGCGAATCTCAGGTCCCAGCGGCACTTCGGTCCGGCACAACAGGATGTCGGGCTGAATCCCGATCTCCAAGAGGCCCTTGACGCTGTGCTGCGTGGGCTTGGTTTTGATTTCTTTGGCAGCTTTGATGTACGGGACGAGGACGAGGTGGACGAACAGGCAGTTGTCGGCGCCTTCTTCGTGGCGCAGCTGGCGACAGGCTTCCAAAAAGGGCAAGCCTTCGATGTCGCCCGTGGTCCC
>JAICFA010000204.1 GCA_025923935.1 Candidatus Krumholzibacteriia bacterium | reverse complement strand
CTGGGCTATTTTCGAGCCCGGGCGTTCTTGTTTTGTGTTTCTGCCGCTGCGGCAGCGCCCTATAGCTTGCGGCTGCGCTCGAGCGTGTCGACCAAGATGTCGACCACTTTTTTCTCTTCGGCTTCCGAGATGCCGAGAATCTCCTGCAGCGCGATACCGATGTGCGGGATGTACTTCTCGATGTACGAGCGCTTCTTGGCTTCGTCGCGCTCTCTCTGTCCGCGTCGAATGTAAGCACCCAGCCTTCGACCGCACTCCTGCATGGCGAGCTTGATCTCTTTGATGATGTCGTCGTAGTGCGCGACCGCCTCCTTGCTCTCCGACGTAAACGGAACCCACACGCTGGCGATCTGCGCCATGATGATCATGGGTGCGGTCGGGAGCGCGCCGCGGCTTTGCTCGATGCCGTACGACTTCCACGCCGTGGTCATCACCGAGTGTGTGATCGCGCAGGCACTCTGTTGATAGATGAGCGGGGCGCGGTTGGCGAAGCGATAGAGCTGCACGATTTCATCGCCCGGAAGCTCGCCGCCGTACGCGAGGGCCACTTCGATCTGGAAGGGATTGCCGCGATACACCGTCGGCGGCCGCGACACCGCGGTGTAGAAGTCGGCTTTGATCTCGCGCTGCAGGCTCTTGATCAGAAGCTCTTCGCCGACGACCGACAAACAATCCGTCGGCGGGCGCATGATCTTCACTTTCGGAAACGCCTTGACGATGGCTTCCGCCTGGTCGCGCGTGACCCTGGCCGGCTTCATCGACGGCGAGACGCCGGCCACCTGCAGCACTTCCTGCGCAATCTTGGGGCTCATGCGCGAAAACTCGTTCGACAAAAACGACGCGACGTTGCGCGCCGCCGAGCTCTGCAGCATCTCGATCAACACGCCCAGCTCCACACCGTACGGGTGCGGCTTGATGGGAATCGACGGTGGCGGGAGCTGATTGCTCAGGCGCGGGTAGTGCACGTTGTCGCTCCGCGGTGCCACAAATTTGATGTCCGCGTGCGGATTGGCGAGTGCCACTTGGTGCAGGTATTGGTCGACCGAGCGCTTGCCCTTTTGATAGATCGCCTCGAGCTCCATCTCGATGCGCGTCCCGTGCGGGCGTTCCCACTCCACCTGGCCGTCGTCCAACACGATGGGCTGATTCTTCTTGGTGTCGATTTGCAGCTCGTACAGGTGCGCTTTGCTCTTGGCGCCGGTGCGCGTGGTGATCTTAACACTCTTGCCGGTGGTGAGTTGCGAGTACATCACCGCGGCGGAAATACCGATGCCCTGCTGCCCGCGCGACTGGCGCAGCTCGTGAAATTTCGATCCGTAGAGCAGCTTGCCGAAAATTTTCGGCACTTGGGCTTTGACGATTCCCGGCCCGGAGTCTTCAACGACGAGTTTGTACCGGTCCTCGGAAAGCTCGTGAATCTCCACCAGGATGTCGGGTGCCAGCCCCGCCTCTTCACACGCGTCGAGCGAATTGTCGACCGCTTCTTTCACCGCGGTGAGAATGGCGCGCGTCGGGCTGTCGAACCCGAGCATGTGGCGATTCTTGGCGAAGAACTCGCTGACGGAGATCTCGCGCTGCTTCTGCGCGATGGTTTCGGCGGAGGAATAGGATGCCTGGGCGGCAGCACCCCGGCGTTGCTTCTTCGGCTCCGACACCTCGACCGCAGGTTCGTCGTCAAGGACCGCAACCGCGGCGGCGCCCTTGTTCTTTGCTTCTTTCCCCGGCTTCAGCGATTCTTCGCCGAAGAGCGAGAGTGTTTCCGGCTCTTGCGACTTCGAGCGCTTCTTGGGTGCAGCCGATTCTTTGCGCGCGCCGCGCTTGGGGGCCTTCGAGGGTTTGGCTTTCTTGACGGGCTTCGCCACCACGACCTCCGGTTCGAGCGATACCGACGCCGCGGACGGGCGGCGCCGACCGCATGGTAGGCAGCCCAGAGGATTCCGACAAGAAAAAACCCGGCCGTCACTCTCGCAGAATCTTATACGTGAGCGTGGCGCTCGCGCCGAATTCCGACGGCGGGTCGATTCCGAAATCGGAGCCGGCGTCCTTGCGGAAGCGAACATTCGTACCCAGCGTAAAGTGGCGTCCTAAGTCGACATTGGCGCGCGCCATGAGACCCTCTTTCGTGTACGGCCCCCCGCCGCCGAGGCCGCCCCACAGGTGGAGCCAATGCACGGGACGCACGCCAGCTCCTACCGTCCACAGACCGCCCCCGGAGTAGATCGGGACTCCTTCCCACATACTTGCGTTCAAATAGAACTTTTGCAAATCGCCCAATCGGAAGTGCCCGGTGGGATAGACGGAGCCTTCGTCGTGTTCGCCGTAGTCCACCGTGTCGGTCCACAAGCGATTGTTCGAGATCACCACTCCCAGGCCCATTCCCCACATGTCTTTTTCAACCGAAATGAACGGATTCACGTAGAACTGGCTCCACGTCGTTTCGGGTTGGACACTTTGGAACAGCGTATCGACGAGGGCGTCGTCGATCGTCGACCCGAGATACGACGCGCTCTCGGTAATGTATCCGCCTCGGGCTCCGACATGAAAGGCGTCGGTGGCTTGAATATCGATCTCGCCACCGTAGTCGGTGTACTCGTTCTTGAATTGGAAATTGGCGTCGACCACCTGGGTGTTCTCCAAGCCCGTACAGCTGTCGTAACCGAGGGATATCACTCGCGACGCGTGGATGTTTCGCCCATACGCGCCGGAGCCGGCGCCAAAGGTGAAGCTCGTGGTCTTGGGGTCGTCGCCGAGCTCGTAGTGATCGGTTTCGACCGAATCCGACGGAACCTCAACCGCGACGCCCATCGGAATTAGTAAGAGAGCACACATAGTGACAGAACGACTAGACGCGTGGTCGTGAGACACCTGGATTTTCGTCACGGTAACCTCCAACCATTCGGAATTGGCGAGAATTTGGAGAATCTGTAGGCCTACTCGATGACAAGCGTGAAGAAACGCACGGAGGGGCAGGTGGCTCGTTTGATACCTATTTAACCTGGTCCTTAAAGCGACTTTTCACGCCGGACCTACGTTCTCTTGGCTCCCACCGAGCCGGAGGTTCTGGCAATGACGAATCGATGTACGCCGCGCGGGAGGGCGCGGTCCGCGATAATCGACGGGTTCGCGCAAGGCGTCCTGATCTTTGGGGCGTTGTTTGCCGCCGAATGGATGGCACTCGGCCCCGACCTTCGAACCATTCTGGGTTCTCCCCTTCCTCAAGTCATCTCCTTATACCTATTGAGCGGCGGCGTGCTCGGAAGCGCGATCGGCCTGTTCGCTTGGGTCGCTGCGCGAATGGTTTCGTTGCGGCCGGCGAAGATGTCGTTCGTCGTACTTGCGTATCTCGCCGCTGCTCTGTTCTTGTTGCGGCAGACACCGACGCAAACGCTGGCCACTTTTCCGCCGCTCGTGTGGCTGCTGCTCGGGCTGGGAGTCCTGTCGCTGTTGGCCGGACTGTGGTGGTCGCGGCGAGCGAGTGCGCCGCGCGCGCGCGTTGGGTCGCTCCGCTTCGCCGCGGTGGCGGTGGCGTGTGTCGCGTGCACGGCGACCGTCGCGTGGGTTCCAATGAAGTATCACCGCCTGCCGCAGCGTCACGCCGTCGCCAACGACATGCCCAACGTGGTCTTCGTGCTGGTCGATGCGCTGCGCGCCGACCGGCTGTCGTGCTACGGATATCCACGCTCGACCACGCCCTTTATCGACCAGATTGCGTCGTACGGCACGCGCTTCTCCAATGCTTACTCACACGGCAATCGCACCATCATCGCGATGCCGTCGTTGCTCACGTCGATCTATCCGTCGTACACGCGCAGCGTCGGCCCCGCCAACTGGAACGTGGCCCTACCCGACTCGCACACCACCCTGGCGGAGATCTTCCACCGCGCGGGATATACCACGCTGGGAATGATGAGCAATCCCTACTTGAAGCGCCCCTTCGGACTCGCGCAAGGCTTCGATCGCGTGGAGGAATTCAACAGCGGGCGCTTCCACTTGAGCTTATATCGCGTGCTGATGGGAGTGGGGCGGATAACGAAGCCGCGCTACGCCGACGGCCTCACCGCCAACGCGCAAGAGGTCACGAATGCCGCGGTGTCGTGGCTGGCACGCACGCCGCGGCACTCGCCCTTCTTCTGCTACGTCCATTATATGGACGTCCACCATCCCTATTTGCCGCCGTTGGTGTACGACCAGATGTTCAATACTCAGGATTGGCTGGAGTCGGAGGACCCGATGGCGCTCTATCAAAAGACGGTGCAGCTGGTGCAGTCGCGCCAGGCGTATCCGTTGAGCCAGAGCGAGCTCACGCGGCTCAGCGATTTGTACGACGCGTGCATTCGCTACGTCGACGCGGAGATCGCGCGGCTGGTGGCGACCGCGGAGAAACGCAACGGTCGCCGCACCATCGTCGTCATCACCTCCGACCACGGCGACGAATTCCAGGAGCACGGATTCCTGTACCACAACAACGTCGTGGTGGAAGAGTTGATCCGCGTGCCGTTGGTCGTGTGGAGGACCGGCGACAACGCGCCGCGACGCGTCGACGACCTGGTGCGCCACGTCGACGTGCTGCCCACACTGGCCGAAATGGTGCGCGTGCCCGTGCCGGCGCGCGCCATCGGAAAGAGCCTGGTGCCGTTGATGCGCGGCGAGCGCGACGAGTCGCCGCGCGTGTCGATTGCCGAAGGGGATTATTGCAGTGCCCTGGTCGAGCCGGGGTGGAAGGTGATGCGCGTCGACACCACCGACGCCGACGTGCTCTACGACTTGGTCGCGGACCCGGCCGGCTTGCACGACATTTCGTCGCTCCATCGGCGGCGCTTCGGGCAGATGCGCGAGTCGTTGGATCTCTATTTCCACGGAGTGCCGGCGACGGAAGCGATCGCAACGAACGAAGTCGATGCCGCCACACTGCGCCAGTTGCGTGCGCTCGGTTATATCAACTAGCGCGGGGGCCGTACTCGGCCAAGTAGCTCTGCTTCTCTCGCTCCCACCGCAGTCGCTCGTACACCGCGTTCGCACGCTCGACGCGCCGCGCCATGTCGTCCGGGTTCGACGCCGCCCATACTAGCTTTTCCGCCAGATCAGCCACGTTGCCGGGCTCGAAATACAGCACCGCTTCGCCGGGCGCATAGGCCGCGACCGCATCCAGGCGCGACGCGATCACGGGCCGCTCCAGCGCCATGTACTCGTACATCTTGTTGGTGTGCACCAGCACCGAGTAGGGACTCGCCTTGACCGCCACCACGCACACGTCGGCGAGCAAGATCTCTTCGATCATCTGCTCGAACGGCACGAATCCCAGGTGATGCACGCGGTCGCGCACGTCGAGTGAGGCCGCCAGCCGCATCACCTCGCCCAAGTAATCGCCCGCGCCCATGAAGCGGAACTGGATCCCGGGCACGCGCTCCTTCGCGGCGGCCACCGCGCGCACGATGGTATCGAAGCCGTAGCGCTCCTCGATCGCCCCGTGCGTCAGCACGCGAAACACGCCGCGCGCACTCTCCGTCGACTTGACCGAATCGATACGTGAGCGCAAGTGGTGGTAACGTTCGCGGCGGAAGTGGCGGTCGTCGGGGACATTGACCACGACCGTGATCTT
>JAICFA010000203.1 GCA_025923935.1 Candidatus Krumholzibacteriia bacterium | reverse complement strand
CTTTCACAAAGCCGAGGTCGCCTTCCCAAGTGAAGCGTGCGTTTGAACTTATCACCAGAGCACGCGCCGAGCGGGCCTACCTCGTCGGCGTGAGTCTCCCCGGAAGCTCCATCGGCGCCGCGCACGAGCACTTGGACGAGCTCGAGCAGCTTGCAACCACCGCGGGTGCCGAAGTCGTCGGGCGCACCGTCCAGGGTCGTGCCCGGGTCGACGTCACCACCTTCATCGGCGACGGCAAGGTCGACGAACTCAAGCAGACTTGCGAGGAGCTCGGGGTCAACCTCGTCATCTTCGACGACGACCTCTCGCCTGCGCAGGCCAAGAATCTCGAAAAGCGCCTCAACGTTCGCTGCATCGACCGCACCGAGTTGATCCTCGACATCTTCGCGCGTCACGCGAAGACCCAGCAGTCGAAGATCCAGGTCGAGCTCGCGCAGCTGGAATACTCACTGCCGCGACTGAAACACTTCTGGCAGCACCTCGAGCGCCAGGCCGGCGGTATCGGTACCCGCGGCCCCGGCGAAACCCAGCTCGAAGTCGACCGCCGCAAGATCTACCAGCGCATCGCGTCGCTCAAGCGGCAGCTGAAGAAGATCGACCAGCACCGCGAGATCATGCGCAGCGCGCGCAGCGCGCGCCACATCGCCGCACTCATCGGCTACACCAACGCGGGCAAATCAACCGTCATGCGGCGCTTGACGGGCGCCGAAGTGTTGGTGCGCGACCAGCTCTTCGCTACTATCGACACGACGACACGGCGCATGAGCCACAGCCGTCATGCCAATGGAAACGGCAACGGGAATGGGAATGGCAACGGCAATGGAAACGGCAACGGCCACGACATTCTCTTGATCGACACCGTCGGTTTCATTCGCAAGCTGCCCGACCACTTGAAAACGTCGTTCAAGGCGACGCTGGAGGACACCGCGCAAGCGGAGTTGTACCTCCACGTGGTCGACGTGTCGCACCCCGCGTGGGAGGACCAGATGGAAGTCGCCGACGCGACGGTCCGTACCATCGACAACCCGGGCGTGCAGACGCTTTACGTCTTCAACAAGATCGACCGCATGGCGCCGCCCTTGTTGGAAGGCCTACGCCAGCGCTTCCCCGAGGCCGTATTCATCTCGGCGGTGGAAGGCACGGGCATCGACGAGCTGTACGACCGCATCGACGCGTTCTTCTACGGCCGCAACATTCGCGTGGAAGTGACGCTATCCGCAGGCGACGGCAAGACCATCTCGCTCGTGCACGGGATGCTGCACGACGCGAGCAATTCCTACGAAGACGACGTGTGTGTGATGAACGGCACCATCGAAACGAAGTTGATGGGCCGTCTGGAAGCCATTCCCGGAACGAACGTCCGCTATCTCATCTAGTTTTTCTTCTGCGCGGTGCGCGCCGCGATCCAATCCGTAATGACCTTCAGTGCAACCGGGGATATGGTTTCCTCGATGGTGCCGTACTCCGTCGTGTTCCCGGTGGTTGCGGTTTGAAACAAATGGTTGAGCTTCGGTAACTCGAGGGTGGTGACATCGCGATTTCCGCCCGCCTCGAGCGCGGCCTTGATCGCCGGCAGATTCTGAGACGGCGACACCTGGAGGTCGAGCTCGCCGTTGAGGGCGAGCACGGGCACGCGCACGCGGCGTAGCGTGGCGGCGGGATCGTAGGCGAGTAGATAGTTCATCCACGGGGTCGCTAACATCTCGGCGCCTCCCGTGATACCGGCCTTGTCGGCGTCGGGGAGTGATGGGCCGGAAGCAGCGACGGAGTCAATTACGGACTGGGCGAACTCGTGCAAACGTTGTTTCCGAACGGCCGCATCCTTCTCCGACTTGGCAATGGCGAACATTCGCTTCACCAGTTCCTCATTGCGTGCGATGTACTCGTCACCGGCGCCGTTCGCCCTTAGTAGCAAGCGCGCCTGTTCGCGCAGCAAGTCTTCCATGGGCACGCCCACGCCCGCCATGAGCACGATAAAAGCCACCTTGCGAGAATCCGCGGCGACCAAGGGGGCAACGACGGCGCCTTCGCTGTGACCAATCAATCCGATTTGTCTCCCATCGATTTCCCGCACCGACTTTAGGTGGTTGACACCCGCTTCCGCATCGGAGGCGAAGTCTTTCGTTGTCGCCTCCTCGAAGGAGCCGGTTGACTTGCCCACACCGCGATCGTCGTAGCGCAGCACCGCTATGCCGCTCCGTGTGAGGTGGTCCGCCAACACCCAGAACGGCTTGTGCCCCATGAGCGCCTCGTCCCGATCCTGCGGGCCCGATCCGGTGATCAGGATCACGGCTGGAAACGGGCCGGCACCCTTGGGGATCGTGAGGGTTCCGGCTAGCGTGATGTCGCCGTTGCGGTAGGTCACGTCGCGCGAGTCGTACGGAAACGGCGGCTTGGGTTCTTGCGGCCTCTTGGGAACGAGCGAGGCTGCGTCCTCCGTTCGGGTGAGCACGAGGGGCAACACATTCCCGTTCTGCTTCCAGGTACCGGTCAAGGTGGTGCCGGCATCGTCCATGGTAGCCTCGAATAAACCGTTGATCGCATGGAGCTCGGCAACCAAAGCCTTTCCATCGAACCGAACGGTGTCGACCGGAATGCCCGTCGCGCTTTGATCCACGCTGTCCATCGTTGCGCGAAGCGAGCCGTCGTCTGCGCGAGTGATGTGGAGAATCAGGCGCAGCTTCATCGCACCCACTTCCAGCGCGCCCGCCCAATCGCCCACGGCTTTGGCGGCATCGTGGGCCATCGATGCGCTCGCGAGCAGCACGAACGCGAGTGCAAATGCTCGGTACCATCGCCGCATATTAGTCATTCACCTTCGGTAGCTTTTCCTGCGTCTCTGTGTTCTTCGCATACATCTCGTAAAACCTCTCTTTGACCGAATTGAGCTGGGGCGCGGCTGCCTTACGCTCGTAATTCGAGTCGAGCTGCTGCAGCACGAAGTACGTCAATCCCACGAAGAACGCCGGAATCAGGTAGGGCAAGCGCCGGCGCCACGGTTTCTGATAGAGCAAGCGCGCCGCGAGGACGGTTCCGGAAGCGAGAATCATGTGAAAGCCGACCGACACGAGATAGAGAAAGCGGATGTCGAGCCAGTCGGCGGGAAAGCGGAAGAAGCAAAACGGTGTGACCACGATGTAGGTCCACGCGATGAAGAAGCGAATGACGCGGTTGCCGAAGATGAACCCAAATACGGAGTACGACACGATGCACAGGAAGATGAGCGCCCGGATCGCGGTGGCGAACTCGTAGATAAAGCGGACCACCAAACCGGATTCCGAAACGAGGGTCGACGAATGGATGGGAAACACCATTCGCACCAGGTACGCCGCGTAGTTCTTCATGACCGACCAGGGCGACACGTCCAGGTCCTGGGCGCCGGGGACGGCCCCCTGGATAACGAGCTTCACGAACAGCATGGCCAGGGCAATGGCGGACAGGGCCACCAGATTGGCGTCGAAAAGCTTCCGGCCGGTTTGCTCGCGGAACAGCAGGTTGAAGGCGAACATCAGCCCGATGACCGAAAACGAGGTCGTCTTGGACAACAGGCTCAGGGCGAAGAAAAGCAGGCATAAGAAGAAATTCCGCGACGTGATCGCCCCGCGATCGTGGAGCTCGTTGCGGATGTAGAACACCATGGTGAGGAGGGTGAGGGTGGTGATGACCAGGTCGCTCACCCCCGAGACGGTCATGACCGACTTCCCGTAGTTGCCTACCGCGAACTCGAACAGCATCCCCGACAGGATGGCGATGCTCCGGTCGCGCAGGAGGGTCCGGACCAGCTTGTAAACCAGGAACGCGTTTGCGGAATGCACGAGAACGTTGAACAGGTAGTAGCGTTCCGCATCGAGCTGGAAGGCTTTGAACTCGAGGAAGAAGATCAGATTGGGGAGCGGCTGAAAGGTTTGGTGGAGCCGGGCCGAAAATAACTCCCGCCAGTCGCCCTCGATCCGGAGGGCTTGGATCAGATACTCCCAGTCGTCGCCGTGCCAGAAGGAATTGTTACGGACAAGGGAGAAGAACAGGAGCCCGATAACGTTCAGGACGACGTAGAACAGGACGTCCTGGCGGCGCGTGGGCAGGTTCGGGTCGGGGTGCGTCGGCATCCGGGAACCTCGGTCGGGGTCGAGGTGTCGGCACTATAACCCAAGTGGAATAACGCTTGCTGTAATTTTTGGACGGGTGCTATAAGCAGCACACTTTCACGTACGGGTCGTGGTGCACCGTACGGAGGAAGCGCGACACGACAACGGAAACCCCGTCCCCGGAGGACGCCCCTTGAGCCAGCTCCGATTCGGCGCCGCCGACTTCATCGCCAACCGGCCGCTCGTGTGCGGGCTCTCCAACGGCCTCGGCCACAAAGCGCTCCTCACTTACGAATCCCAGGCCACTATTGTCGACTCGTTCGAGCGCGGTGTCTATGACGCCGTGCTGATGCCGAGCATCGAATACCTGCGGGGCTCCGGCCGGTATCTCCTCCCCGGCCCGGCGCTGGTGGGTCGCTCCGCGCCCGGCGGTATCGTGCTGGTGGCGCAGAAACCGCTGGCCGAGCTACAGCGCATCGCGGTGGGCGAGTGCTGCCGCACACCGGTCGCCGTCCTGCGCATCGTGCTGGCCGAGCAGCAGTGTGTGTTCCCCGACCTCATGGTCGAAAAGCGCCTCAACGAGGATGACTGGCGCGATCGCTACGACGCCGCCTTGATCACCGGCGAAGCCGCCCTGCGCGAAGTCATCTCCGCGCCCACCGAGGGGCTGGTGCGCTACAACGTGGGCGAGATGTGGAAGTCGCTCACCCGGACCCCGCTGGTGCACTCCGTCTGGGTCACCGACCAGCCCGCGAAGCGCGACGAGATCGCGAACGTTCTCGGGTCGCTGCGCACTTACGGAGTCGAGCGCATCGCGGCACTCGCGGACGAAATCGCGTCATCGCTCGCGATGGACGCCATGGTCGCATACGACTATCTCACGCGCGCGTGGTCATACGAGCTCGGGGATCCCGAGATGGACGGCTTGCGCGCACTCTCCGACTACGCGCGCAAATACGATCTCGTGCGCGAAAGACGCCTCGCGGCTACCGTCGCCCAGTAACTCCACTAGCGAACCACCGTGATCTTGCGCGCCGCGCTCCAGCTGGGCGTTTGCATGCGTACGAAGTAGATTCCCGAGGCCCATCCTCTCGTGTCGAAGGTGACCGAGTTCGCCCCAGCCGGCCGAGTCTCGTTCAGCACGGCCGCGACGCGCCTGCCCGCCACGTCGAAGACGTCGATAGAAACCTGTTCGCCGCGCAAGAGCTCGAATTCGAGGGTGGAAACGCCGCGCAGCGGGTTGGGATAGGGGTCGGACATGGCGTACTTGGGAACCGCGCCGGTGGCAACCAGCGAATCGCTGCGCAGCCCTGTCCACACCAGCGCGTAGTCCTGCGATCCACTCGCGAGCGCGCCCTTGTGGGTCACGGTGAGGCGGTAGCGACCCGCGGCCGGTGCGTAGATATCGATTTGCTCCACGTTGTCGCGGGCGTTGTCCCCCGCGATCGCGGCCGCCGAGGGGTCGTCGGGGTCGAGAGCCCAAGGATGGCCGACGGTCGAACCGTATTGATCGAG
>JAICFA010000202.1 GCA_025923935.1 Candidatus Krumholzibacteriia bacterium | reverse complement strand
TTCTACAATATTCAGTTCCAAACCGACCAGCCGTTCGGCGATCGCATCGCGCTGGCGGATTTGACCGGCGACGGCTTTCCCGACGTGGTGGGTGAGTTTCCCGACCGCAGCATTCGCGTGTTCGACGTGTGGCGCGGCCGCGAGGTTTGGTAGGAAGGATCCACGCACGGGTGGCATCCAGCGGGCGCCCACAAGCAGAGCGCAGTGGGCTGCTGGATGACAGGACCCGTGCGGGCTCGTTCAGTTTCGTTTCTCGAAGTCGATCGTCACCAGCGACCACAGCGCCGCCGGCTTGCCGCCCACGGAGCCGGGCGTGAATTTGATGCGCTTGGCGGTGTCGAGAGCGGCGCGCACGCAATCCGGCGGAAGCCCCGGCGACGCGGGTTCCACCCGCTCCACCCGTCCCTTCTCATCGACGCGAATGCGAACATCGATGCGCAGCCCCACGCAGTGAGACAACTTGCGCGTGTCGGGCCAGGTGATCTCGATAGGACGTGGAGGTACCACGCCGGGTGGCGCTTGTCCTACACCGTCGCCGGTGCGCGCACCGACCCCACCCGGCACACCGCCGTCGCCGCTTCCGGCTCCCGAGGTGGTGCCGCTACCCGATCCTGAGCCCGACCCCGAGCCGCTGCCTTCACCGTTATCACCCGTGTTGCGAGGTGCACCGCTGGTCGTCGACGCCAGCGCGGAGTCGGCCTGTATCGCCGAGGTGTCGGCGGACGGGGGCGTCGGAATGGGAATCTCCGGCGTCGCCGGGGTGACCGTGGTCACGTGTTCGGCGGGAATGACCGTCCCGGCAGCGACGGGTGACTCGACGTCGATTTGCACATCAATCACCGACCCCGGCGCAAAACCATGGTGTCCGCCGCCGCCGCCCGCGGGGCCGGTTCCCGGTGCGATGTCGGCGCCCTTCCACCACCACAACAGCGACAAATGCAGCAGCACCGAGGCCGTGGCCGCCATGGCCCAGCGCCGGCGCGCGTCACCGCGCTCAGCCGCCGTCATGCAGCGATCACTCCTGCTGGTGAGCGGCTGCGTGGCGAACCCCAAGTCGGTGTGATATCGTGATCGTGGAGCTCTGCATGAATCGCCGCTTTACCGTCCCCAACGTCGTCACCGCGATGCGCATCGCGATGGCGTGCGCCGCGCTGTGGTTGGCGGTACAGGTGGGGGCGGAGCGAACCGCGGTGCTGGTGTGCGTGGTGGCCGCGATACTGGACGGATTCGACGGCTGGTACGCGCGGTCCTTCGACCAGTGCTCGCGCGTCGGCGAGCACATGGATCCGCTGGCCGACAAGATTCTGATGGGTGTCGTGTACGGCTGGGTGGGAATCGACGCCGCGTCCACGGTGGTGTGGACCATCATCGGGCTGATAGCAGCGCGCGACGTGGCGATGACCCTGTTTCGCGCGTACAGCTTGCGTCGCCACGGACGCTACATCCCCGCGAGCGGTTTGGGCCGGAGAAAAATGCTGATCCAGAGCGTTGCCGGGCTTTCCATCTTGAGCGCGACCCACCTGGTGGGGCTCGAGGTTCCGCGTCTGTTGGTGGGGCTCACCCTGACGGTCATCCTCGTCCTTTCCTACGCATCGGCCGCCGCCTACCTCGCCGACTGGAAGCGCGCTGCCCGCCATGACACCGCGCCGCGGGCTCCGCGCGTGGCAGCCAATTCCTGACCTATCAGCGGTTTTCCTACAAAGCAAAGGGGCCTGCCGCCGACCAGGAGCAGACCCACCTTGCGCTACGCATTCCATGGTTAGGCTGGTAGCACGTTGAAGGTAGGGGAGGTCCCCACCATTGTCAAGGCGGCCGCCTGCGGCTATCTTGTCGTCGGTGCTCTGCGTGCAATTCCAAAAGAATCCAGTCGTTGCCATGATTATCGGCGTGCTAACCGTCGCCATCGTGGCCGCTCCGTGGCCGCGCGCGCGCGCCCACACGGTGCCTCGCACGACCGCGCCCATCACCGCCACGGTATCGTCCCACTTCCTGCGCGACGCGGTCCCCAGCGCGGGTTTCGCCGCCGCGCCGGAAGACACCACCGACGAGGACGAGTTTCTCCCCGAAGAGGAAAGCACCAGCAAACTCGTGTGGGACATCGCCGCGTGGGTGGTGGGTGCCGCCCTGGTCGCGTTCTTCATTATCAAGGTGTTCATCGAAGAAGAAGAGGACGAGGGTGACGGCGGCGGCGGTACCAAGCCCGACCCGTTTTAGGAACGCGCGCCGTTAGTGGCGGCCGCGCGCGATGCGACCGGCGTGCTTCCAAAACGGCGCGTGCACCAAGGCACTGTCTCCCGAGCGGCGATCCTTCACTTCGACCACCAGCTCGTAACGCCCGTCGCCGAGGGCGTCGATGTCGATCGCAATCGATTCCTGCTCATTGTAGGCGCGCCCCTCGCGGCGAAATGTCTGCGCGATGGCGGCGTCGTCGCGCTCGCCGAAGCCGGACCACTCGATGGCGCGGCGTCCGAAGTCAACCCAGGCGGGATCGTCTTTGCCGCGCGAAGGAAAAATGGCGAAGCGCAAGTCGTACGACGAGGTCCGCTCCGCGCCGTCGGTGGCGAGGGTGAGGTCATAAATCTCCACGTACGCGCGCAGGCGATCGTCTGCGCCGTACTGGCGTTCGACATTCGGGCGCATGCGAGCGCCGCCGCGTTCGACGGCGGCTTCGCCCGGACGCGGCGCTTCCGCACGGTATAACAGAACATCGGAAAGCTGCAGGCCGTCGTGGGCGAAGCGCAGCGCGTCGACGTCACGCCGCCCGACGGCGCGGGTAAGCCCCTGCGCATCCTCGAACGCGGTAGCGATGTGATAGCGATCGCTCGGCATGCGCAACGCGCGCACCCACTCGAAAGCGCCGCGTCCGGGCGTGGTCTCGGTCTCGATCGCGTCGCCGGCCGCCACGCTGTCGTTAAATCCCCCTTCACGCGTCCACGCTTCGTCGAAGTAGGCCGCGCGCGCAATGAACCAGTCCAGTCGCGACACGTCGACCACGGCGCGTAATGCGCTCGCGTCGACCGCCATCGCCACGTAGACCGTGCTCGTCATCTCGTCGTCGCGGAACGCAATCGCGTCGGCGAACGCGGGAATCTCCGCCGCGTCGGGGCCGAGCGTGCTGGACGCGGGCGAGTGGCGCATGAAGTGCAGCGTCAAGTCGGCGTCATAGGGAATGCGGGGGTTGCCGTTCAAGAACTCGTCGACGAAGACCAATTGATGGAAGATCCCCTCAGTGACGAATGACCACGTCTCCACTTTGCCGCTTCTCCAGTCGTCGCCCATGACGTACTCGATCTCCATCGGACGCCCAAAGCGCACGAAGGCCTCGCCGCGGTCGGTAGCCCACCCGTGCCGCCCGGTGGGTTCGTTCGAATACAGGCAATCGGCCACGAACAGGCGGTACACGTGCTCGAGCAGACGCGGATTGGTTTCGGTGGTGGGATCGGGGTCGGCGATGAGCCACAGTCCGCGGCGAAAATCGTCGCGCGCCGGCACCGTAGAGCGCTGGTAGCGTTCGTCGTCGATCGCACCGAGCACGTGTGTCAGCGAGCTCGTGTACACCGCCAAGGTGGCCGCGTCCATTCGCTCCAGCGCGCCGGCATAATCGGCGGCGCACGCCTCGTAGCGCTTGTGGTCGAAGGCCACCGTGCCGCGCATCAGGCGAAACTCCGGACGGTCGGGGAAGCGCTCGATGAAGTGGTCACACTCGCGCTCGATGCTGTCGCCCAGCGCGTAGCCGGCGACTAGGTAGCGCAGCGCGGCGTCGGCATCGTCCGGCGCGCACTCCAACGCTTCGCGCAGCTCGCGACGCGCGTCCGCGAGATCGTCGCTATATTCGTTCATCCGTTTCCAATTGCGATAATGATATAGACCCAGCAGCTTGCGCGCGTCGCAGCGCTCGGGCTCGCGCGCGAGGATGTCGCGCAGCGAGCGCACCGCGTCGGGGTAGAAGCCTTGCTCGAAATAAGTGGTGGCGAGCTCGACATCGAGTTCGAGATCGCCGGGATGGCGCGCGCACGCCTTCTCCAGCGTGTGTTGCGAGAGTAGCCGGCCTTGAATGGTGCCGCGGTCGCGATACAGGTGGCCGAGCAAGCGCGCCGCTTGAGCGTCGTCGCCGTGGTGCGCACCGGCTTTTTCAAGGGTGTGAACGGCCGCGGCGGTATCGCCGGCAGCGAGACTCGAGTGTGCGCGCGACAGCGGCGATTGTTCGGTGGGTGAAGCGCCGGCGCAGGCGAGTGCGAAACCGGCGGCCAACGTCGCGCGTTGCAGCATGCGTGGCTGTGGCGCCTTCATGCAGGGCACTCCTAACCGTGGTTCGCGGGGATTGACGGCGCCATTAATATAGGCCGGATTTTCCCAAGCGCAAAGAACCGGGCCACAAAAAAAGACGCGGCGCGGAGACGTACTGCTCCGCGCCGCGCGTGGGACCCCGGCCCCTAAGAGCTAAAGGTCGATCGGCTCGCCCACGACGTCTTCCTTGCCGCGGAACGAAACCGTCATACCTGCGGAGGGTTCGCTCGTCATGACCTTGAAGGCCACCGCGCTCCCCGACTTCACCGGATTCTCGCCGGTGCGGAACATCGCGTTGGATCCAGAGGAAATGCCGACCCATCCTTTCGGCGCGCGAATGTCTTCTACTTTCGCGCCCTTGATGGTGACGCCGTAAACGTCCTCTCCGGTAGCCGACACGGTGATAATGACGGTGGTCACGCCGTCTTCGGAGCCGGCCGCCGCTTTCTTGGCGGTGGGCTGTGCCCACGCCGGTGCGGTGGTGAGGACGAAGGCTGCAGACAACAACAACCACTGGGACCGCTTCATGAGGGATCGACCTCCTGTGGATGCAATGTCGAAGATGCGAATACGGTCAATGGATCGATCACGAAACGGAATGCTCGATCGGCGCCCCGGCGGTGCACCGTTGCCCGGGGGTCTGCCGAGCATCCCGCGATTGAATTGATGGTGTAATGGTACCACGAGCGGTGCCGTCGTGTCGAGATTTGTGGCGTCGGTATGCGAAGATCCTAGTTAGGGACGTTCGCCTTGTGTGGTCCTGCAAAGTGCGGCTATGATGGCGTCCGTTCCTCATTGTTCCGCATCGTTCCTTATGCTGCCCGGAGGTCGCGCGTTGTTTAGCAAACGGTGTTCACTCATCCATCGAGGCACAACGACGCTGGCGTTCGCAGCACTGGTGGCCGCCCTGTTTGCGCTGCGCGCGGCCGGCGAAACGATACGTCTCAAGGACGGTTCGACGCTCAAGGGACGCTTGGTGCGCGTCGAGGGCGACACGCTGACGGTGCGCTTGTCCATCGGCGCGCCGGTCAAGGTGCACCGCGCGCAAGTTGAATCCATTCTGTTCGACGATTCGCTGGCCGTGCCGGCGCTGGCCAAGCCCGGCGTCGCGCCGCCCCCGCCGGCCGCTTCCGGAAGCGGCACCATCGCGGTAAAATTTGAAGACCGCAACGTGTCGAGCAAGATCACCATCGAGAAGCGCAAGAACTGGGATGAAAAAGTTCGCTCGAATCACATCCTGGTGGAGTTCGTCGTCGACGGCGCTGTGGTGTACACCGCAGCCGACACCACCATGGACAAGACCATCTATCGCGGCGACGAGAAGGACAT
>JAICFA010000201.1 GCA_025923935.1 Candidatus Krumholzibacteriia bacterium | reverse complement strand
TCATGTTCGCCGACACCGACCTGAAGTTCGACCAGCCGCAGGCGCGGGTCGTGTTCAACCGGGACAAGCTGCGCGCGCAAGGCGTTGACCTGAGCCGGGCGGGCCAAGACCTCTCGACCCTGCTCGGTGGCGACTACGTCAACCGCTTCAGCATCCAGGGGCGCAGCTACAAGGTCATTCCGCAGATCAAGCGCAGCGAGCGATTGACCGCACAGCAGCTCGAAGAGATCCACGTCACCGGTCCCGAGGGGCAATTGGTGCCGCTTTCCACCTTCGCGTCGCTGCGCACCACCACCGAGCCGCGCGAGCTCAAGCGCTTCCAGCAGCTCAATGCGGTGCGCATCCAGGGCGTCGTTCCACCCCACGTTTCCCTCGACGCCGCCCTGCGCATGCTCGAGACGGAAGCGGCGGCGATGCTCCCGACCGGCTACAGCATCGACTACGCGGGCGAGTCGCGCCAGCTGCGCACCGAAGGCGGGAAGTTCCTCGCCACCTTCCTGTTGTCGGCCATCCTGATCTATCTGGTGCTGGCCGCACAGTTCGAGAGTTTCCGCGATCCCTTTGTGATTCTGGCCGGATCGGTGCCGCTCGCCATCTCAGGTGCCCTGCTGTTCTCGTTCCTGGGATTGACCACACTCAACATCTACAGCCAAGTGGGTCTCATCACCCTGGTGGGACTGGTGGCGAAGAATGGCATTCTGATTGTCGAGTTCGCCAATCATCTACAGGAGAAAGGTGTCGGCAAGCTCGACGCGGTGGTCGGAGCGGCCTCTACGCGCTTGCGTCCCATCCTGATGACCAGTGCCGCCACCGTGGTTGGTCATATGCCGCTCGTTTTCGCCAGCGGCCCGGGTGCGGGCGCGCGCAACAGCATCGGCATCATGCTGGTCAGCGGCATGGTGATTGGAACCTTGCTGACACTTTTCGTGGTCCCGGCCATCTACCTGCTGGTCGCCAAGACGCGCACACCGGTCGCCGCGACGCACGCTTCGGAACCTGATGGGGGCTCCGACGCTGCGATCGCGGCGGCCGCGTAATATCGCACGCGCCACCCCGCGTGGACAGCTTGCGGGTGCGTCGGTTACGCTCGATGGTTCGAGTGTATGCCCGACGCACCCCGCAGCCGTTTCGTCCTCCGCGACATCTTCACGGCGGTCGTTGTGTTGGCGGCTCTAGCCGCCGCACCCGCCACCCGTGCGGCTAGCGTCGAAAGCCGCGTCGAAGGGGTCGACAACGAAGAGATCCTGAAAAACATCGAGGCCACGCTGTCGATCGCGCGCGAGAAAGATCGCGACGACCTGGACACGGTCCGCATCGTCCAGCTGCACGACCGCGCCATCATGGAGATCCAGCGCGCCGTCGAGCCCTTCGGCTATTACCACGCGCGCGTCGATACCGCCATGTTTCGCGACGGCGACGACTTCGTCGCGCGCTATCGTGTGAATCTCGGCCCGCCGGTGCGCGTTCAGAGCATCGCCGTGTCGGTGATGGGCGAAGGCAAGGCGACGCAACCCTTCGCCCAGCTCGCCGCCGATTTCCCGCTGCACCCCGGCGACGTTCTCGACCAGCGGCTCTACGAAAGCCGCAAGGCCACCTTTTCGGCCGCGGCCGCGGACAGCGGATATCTCGACGCCACCTTTCCCGTCAGCAGCATTCGCATCGATCGTGAAAAAAATGTGGCCGACATCGCGCTCCAGTTCGACACCGGTCCGCGCTACAAGTTTGGCGCGGTGACGTTCGACTCGAGTGCGGTCGACGAGCGCGTGCTGCGCGCCTATTTGACCTTCAAGCCGGGGGACCCGTTCCGCTACGACCGACTGCTCGCGTTTCAATCCGCGCTGGGTGGCACGCCGTATTTCAGCCGGGTGGAAGCCGTGGCCGAGCGCGAGAAGGCGGCCAACCGCGAAATTCCCATTCACGTGCGCCTCACTACGCAGCGCCCGCGGCGCTACGAAGTCGGCGTGGGCTACGGCACCGACACGGGACCGCGCCTCCTCCTCGACGCGCAGTTTCGCCGCATCAATCGCGCCGGGCACCGTTTTCGCGGACACGCCAACATTTCGCAACTCGAGCTGTCGCTTTCGGCCGAGTACGTGATTCCGTCGCGCTATCCCGACACGCACACCTACAGCATTTCCGCCATGGTGGCGCGCCTCGACCCCGACGCCTACACCACCAACCGCGCCGCGTTCGGGCCGACCCGCTCGCAGCCGCGCTTCGGCTGGTTGGAGTCGCTGACGCTGAGCTACGAGTACGAGGACTACACCGTGGGCTCGGACGACGGGATCTCGAAGCTGCTCATCGCCGGTCTTGCCTACCGCCTTAAGAAATCCGACGACGACATTACCCCCACGCGCGGATTCCGCGTGGACTTCGGCTTGCGCGGCGCGGAGGAGGCGGTGCTGTCGACCGAGTCGTTCGCGTCGTTCACCGCGCGCGCGAAAGGGCTGCGCGCACTGGGCGATCGCTTTCGCGTGCTGGCCCGCGTCGATGCCGGCACGACGTGGACCTCCGGGTTTCGCGAGCTGCCGCCGACCATCCGCTTCTTCGCGGGCGGCGATAATAGCGTGCGCGGCTACGACTACGAATCGCTCGGCCCGCTGGATGAAACCGGCCGCGTCATCGGCGGCGATCTGTTGCTGACGACGTCGCTGGAAGTCGACGCGCTCTTGGTGGGCAAATTCGGATTGGCGGCGTTTTTCGACGCGGGCAATGCCTTCGCCTCGCTGCATGACGGTGTGGTCGAGCAGGGCACGGGTCTGGGGTTGCGCTGGCGTTCGCCCATCGGTCCTATTCGTCTCGACGTTGCCTACGCACTCCACCACGAGCACATCCAGGTGCACTTCACCATGGGGCCGGATCTATGACGCGTGGGCGGCGCATCCTCAAGTGGACTGCGATCGCCGCGGTGTCGGCGATCGGGTTGGCGATCGTGTTGGTGGCCGTCGCTCTGTTTACCACCCCGGGCGCACGTCTCGTGCTCGGCATCGCCGGTAACCGCGGGCTGCCGTTGCGCGCGCGCGTCGTGGAAGGCGCGCTGGCCAACCGCTTCGTGTTCGTCGACGTGGAGCTCGCCATCGCCAACGTGGAAGCAACCGTGGACACGCTGACGGTGGTGTGGCGCCCGCTGGCACTGCGGCGGCGATTGATCGCCGTCGACGCGGTGACCGCGGCCGGCGCGCACATCCATATAAAGGAGTCGGCCGACACCGTGTCGACGCCGCCGGAGGCCAAGCAGGCTGGAAAGGAAGCGAAGCGCTGGCTCATGGACGCGAGCCGGGTGCGCGTGCGCCGCTCCTCGCTGGACGTCGCCGGACTGACCTTCAACGATGTCGACGTCGTCGCCTCGGGCGGATGGACGTCGTACCGCGCCGATGTGCGTGCCACCACCGCGCTGCCGCGCCTCGGTGGCGTGCACGCCTTCGTGCGCGCGAAGGGCGACGTGAACGCGGTCACCGCCGACTCGTTACAGGCACAACTGCTGGGCGGTCGTGCGCACGGAAACGCATTCGTGCGCTGGAAGGACGGGGTGGCGTGGCACGCGCGCCTCGAGGGCACGGAGCTCCATCCCGGTCAGATGACGAATTCTCCCGCCGAGTTTCTGGGAGCGGTGGCACTGCGCGCCCATACCACCGGGTTGGTGCACGGCGACACCACCCAGGTGCGCGCCGAAATTCTGTCTCTCGAGGGGACCCTGCGCGACCGGCCGTTGTCGGCGCGCGGATTGGTGGAGATCGACGGCGCCCGCATCGCCGCCTCCGACGCGCGCGTACAGTGGGGCAGCGCGCACGCCACTCTGTCGGGAAGCATGGCCGACGTCGCCGACGTGACACTCGACGCCGCCATTCCCTCGCTGGCCGAGCTTCTGCCGCGCGCGCGTGGGTCGGCGTCGGTGCGCGGACGCATCACCGGATCGCCCGCGAGCATCGACGTCGACGTGACCGCCACGGGCCGCAACGTGCGCGCGGATCGTTTCGACATTCCCGCATTCGACGCAGTGGTGCGCGCGACACTTTCCGCGGAGAACTATGTTCCCCACGGCGTGCAGCTTCATCGCATGGATGCCTCCATCAGCGGTGGACGCTTGCACGCCGACGGGGCCGCGTCGTGGCGCGACGGCATTCAGTGGGACGGGCGCGTGGCGGCGGAGCGCGTGGAGACGTCACTGCTCACGCCTTCCAAGTGGAAAATCCGCGGGCCGGTTTCACTGCGCGCGCACAGTGAAGGCGAAAAGCGCGGGCGAAAACTGCGCAGTACTGCGGCCATCGACTCGCTCGCGGGAACCATTCGCGATCTGCCGCTAAGCGGTTCGGGCGGGGTCGCGATGGCGCACGGGGGTGCCCAGCTATCGCAGGTCGAAATCGAATGGGGCCGCGCGCACGCGCGCATCGACGGGTTCATCGGCGACTCGCTCGCCGTCGACTTCGATGTCGCCGCGCCCAGCCTGGCGATGTTCGATTCCAGCCTGAGCGGAAAGGTGTCGGCGTCGGGCAAGGCCCGCGGCGCGCGCCACCGCCCGGCCGTGGATGCGCACATCTCGGCCGACAGCGTGCGCGTGGGTCAATACGCCGCACTCGCCGTGCGCGGTACGGTCGACGCGGATGCATCGCTCGCCTCACCCGCGGAAATCGATCTGCTCGCACTCGGCGTGTCGCGCGGCCAGACCGCGTTCGATACCCTGAGGGTACAAGTCGCGGGACCGCGCGAGTCGCACCGCGCCTCGTTGCACGCCGCCAACCCGTCGCTATCGGCCACCATCAATCTCCGCGGCGCGTACGCGGACTCTGCTTGGACGGGTTGGATCGACGGACTGCGCGTCGATCATCGGCATACCGGTACCTGGCGCTTGCAACATCCTGCGCCGGTGATGGTCTCCAAGGCGGCGGCGCGGGTCGATTCGTTGGCACTCGTGTCCGGCCCGGCGCGCATCGCCGCCCGGGGTTCGTGGCAGTCGGGGCGCGCGACGCGCGCCGACGTCGACCTGCACGAGCTCGAGATGGCGCGTTTGCAGCATTATCTTGCCGCCGGCGTCCAAGTCACCGGAACCGCCAATGGAAAATTGGCGCTCGATGCGCGCGCCGATCGCGTGCAGGTGCACGCCGACGTGCAAGCCGGTCCGGGAGAGATTGCGTTTGCGGACCGAAAATTGGCGTACCAAGGCCGTGTGAACGGTGCTGCCGACAGCAGTGGGGTTCACGCCGCCGCCGACATGGCACTGCGCGACGGCCGCGCCGATGTTGCTACCGTCGTCGCCCGTCTCGGCATCGACGGCTTCGTGGTGGGGCGCGATTCGCTGGGAACGCAGCCCATCGACGGCACCATCGACCTCGAGTGCGCCGACATCGGCACCGTGCTCGCGGTGTTAGCACCCAGCGTGGGCAAGTCGTCCGGCCAGCTCAGCGCGCACGCCCAGCCCAAGGGAACCGCCGGCGACTTTCGCGTGGTGGGCACCATGTCACTGCAAAACGCGCGCGCCGACCTGCGCAACGGCCTCCGGCTGCGCGACGTCGTGCTCAACCTGGTGTCGCAGGATGATGGCTCACTCACCGTCGACGGCCGCGTGACGTCGGGCGGAGGGCGCGTGACACTGGGTGCGCGCACCACCACACTGGAACAAGGCGTGTTGGGTGGCGTCAT
>JAICFA010000200.1 GCA_025923935.1 Candidatus Krumholzibacteriia bacterium | reverse complement strand
TTTCCGAGAACGCCGGCACCCTCACCGCCATTTCCAACGATTACGAATTCGCCGACGTGTTCGCGCGCCAGCTGCACGGCATGCTGCGCCCGGGCGATTGTCTGGTCGCACTCTCCACCAGCGGCGAGTCGGAGAACGTGGTGCGCGCCTGCCGCGCGGCGCGCGAGGCCAAAGGTCGCGTGCTGAGCTTGACCGGCGCCAAGGGTGGTCGCGTGGCCGCGGAGAGCGACGTCGTGATCCAGGTCCCCGAAAACGACACGCCGCTGGTACAGGAAGTCCACCTCGCGGTGCTGCATTTGTGGTGCGAGACGGTGGAAGAGGCGCTGTTTCCGCGCCCGGCCGGCGGACGCTAGCGCGCGGAAGGCGCGGCATGCGCGTCCTGTTTCTCACCAAATACACCGCCACCGGCCCCAGCAGCCGGTACCGCGTGATCCAATTCCTCCCGTTCCTCGACGCCCGCGGCATTGCCTACGACGTGCACTCGCTGCACGACGAGCACTATTTGGCGCAGCGCTACGCGGGCCGCAGCACCACGCCGTGGTACCTCGCGCGCCGCGTGGGTGCGCGCCTGGCCTCGCTCTTGCGCGCGCGTGCTTACGACGTCGTGTTCATCCAGAAAGAATTGTTTCCGCACGCACTCGACCTGCCCGAGTTGGCGCTCTCGCTGGCCGGGGTACCCACCATCGTCGACCTGGACGACGCCATTCACCTCTTCTACGAAAACGCCTCCGGCTGGAAGCGACCGCTGCGCGACAAGATTCCGCGCGTGTTGTCGCGCGCGAGTCTGGTATTGGCGGGCAACCGCTACCTCGAAGAGTATGCGCGCCGGTTCAGCGACAACGTGCAGTTCTTTCCCACCGTCGTCGATACCGACCGGGTGAGTGCGGGCGAGCCGCGTACCGCGGCGACACCGGTGGTGGGCTGGATGGGAACACCGGAGACGGTGCGTTATCTGCACGATGTGGTACCTGTGCTCGAAGACGTAGCCGCACAAACCCCGATCGATCTGTTTGTGGTTGGCGCCGAAGCACCCACGCTGCGCGGGGTACGCACGCAGGCGAAGCGTTGGAGCGAGGCGGAAGAAGTCGCGGATCTGCATCATATGGACATTGGCGTCATGCCGCTGGCAGACGACGAGTGGTCGCGCGGCAAGTGTTCGCTCAAGCTGTTGCAGTACATGAGCGCGGGAGTCGCGTCGGTGTCGTCCCCGCGCGGCAGCGCGGGAGAGATTGTGAGAAACGGCGAAAACGCCATCCTGGCCGATACTCCCACCGAGTGGCGGGAAGGCCTCATCGCTCTTGCTGGTTCCGTCGACGTGCGACGCAAGATGGCGGAAAAGGCCCGGGCCCGCGTCGTCGCGGACTACAGCCTGCACGCGTGGGGGCCGCGCTTCGCCGACGCCATCGAGCACGCGGCCGGGTCGCGGCCGCGCGCGAGGAGTGTCACCCGTGCCTAGCGATCGCGACCGCGCCCCGCTGCGACGCCGCGACGGATCGGCGCCCACCATCGTTTTTCTCGTCACCGAGGATTGGTATTTCTGGTCGCATCGCGTGAACCTGGCGCGCGCCGCGCGCGATGCCGGGGCGCGCGTGTTGGTGGCGACGCGCGTGGCGACGCTGGGCGACGAGATGCGGCGCGAAGGCTTCGAGGTGGTCGCACTGCCGTGGTCGCGGCGCAACCACCGTCTTTTCGACGAGGTGCGTGCGTTGTTCGCGATTCGCGCGCTCTACCGCCGGCTCCGGCCCGATATCGTGCACCACGTCGCCATCAAGCCGGTGGTGTTCGGCGGAGTTGCGGCGCGCCTGGCCCGGCATCCGGCGCAGGTGAATGCCATCGCGGGGCTCGGCTACCTCGAGACCTCGCGGCAGGTGCGCGCGCGCGTGCTGCGCCCGCTGTTCAATGGCGTGCTGCGCTTCGCGTGGCAAGGAAGCAACGTCCACGCCATCGTGCAAAACCCGGAGGACGCCGCTGTGCTGCAGTCGCACTTCTTGCCCGCGGCGCGCGTCCACACCATTCGCGGATCCGGTGTGGATATCGCGCACTTTGCGCCGAGCGCGGAGCCGGCCTCCGGCGACGGGGTGATCGCGACCTTTGTGGGTCGCATTCTGTGGTCGAAGGGAGTGGGCGAGATCGTCGACGCGGCGCGCGTGCTGCGCGCCAACGGTGCTGCCGTGCAATTCCGGTTGGTGGGCGACCCCGACCCGGAAAACCCCGAATCGGTTCCGGAAGCGACGCTGCGCGCGTGGGTCGATGCGGGCCTGGTGACGTGGCAGCGCTGGAGCGATGACGTGCCCGCCGCGTGGCGCGCGTCTCACATCGCGCTCTTGCCGAGCTATCGCGAGGGCTTGCCCAAATCGCTCTTGGAAGCGGCCGCCAGCGCGCGCGCCATCGTCGCCACCGACGTGCCCGGCTGCCGCGAGATCGCACGCGACGGCGTCAATGCGTTACTCGTCCCGCCGCGCGACGGGCGTGCACTCGCGGACGCAGTGGCGAAACTTGCTGCCGACTCCGAGCTGCGGCGCCGATTTGGCGCCAAGGGACGCGAGATGGTGGAGCGCGAGTTCGCCGAAGCGATCATCGTCGCGCAGACTCTCACGATATACCAACAGATGCTGGACGCGGGAGTGGCGTGAGCACCGTAGTGGTGACGGGAGCCTCCGGCTTCATCGGCCGACGTTTGTGCGCGGCGCTGCGACACTGCGGCGCGCGTGTGCGCGCGATTGTTCACCAAAGCGGTGAGGAAGGTCCCTGGCACGAGAGCGTTCGTGTCGACCTTAGTCACGAAGGTCTTCCTCCGCGTGTGTGTGACGGAGTTGAGGCGGTATTTCATTTCGCCGGCAAAGCGCACGCGGTCTCAGAAATTCGCTCGGATCCGACCGATTACCGGCGCATCAACGTGGACGGTACCCGGCGCGTGCTCGACGCCGCGGCGAGCGCGGGCGTGCAACGGGTCGTATTTGCGAGCAGCGTCAAGGCCATGGGCGAAGGCGACGGTCGTGACACGGCGCTGACACCGTACGGCCAATCGAAGCTCGACGCCGAAGCGCTGATGTTCGATGGTTCGGTCCGGGAGCCGGTGGTGTTGCGCCTGTCGTTGGTCTACGGCCCCGGCGTGGGCGGCAATTTGGAAAACATGCTGCGGGCGGTTGACCGGCGCCGCTTCCCGCCGCCGCCGCACGTCATGAACCGCCGCTCGATGGTGCATGTCGACGATGTGGTGAGGATTGCCATGGCCGCTTCGTCCGGCGATTATCGAAACGCCGGCCCGTGGGTTATCGGCGACGGCATTGCATATTCCACGTTCGATATCTACCACGCCATGTGTCACGCACTGGGACAGCGCACTCCGCGCATGCGGATGCCGGCCGTCGCATGGCGGCTACTCGCGCGGGCCGGCGATGTCGCTGGACGGGTTCTGCGACGCCGCGCACCCTTCGATAGCATCGCGTATGCGAAGCTCTTTGGCTCGGCATGGTACCCTCCGGCTGACGTGCACGAGCTATTCGGCATTTATGGGCTCCGCACTCTGCCCGATGCACTACCCGAAATGATCGCGGAAATGCGGCGATAAACTCCCCTTGTTAGCGGGGATAGGGCGCCCTATCCTCTCCGGGACCCATGACCATCCTGTTCGCATTCGTGTCCGCGCTGGCGCTGTCGTACCTCGTCACGCGCTTCCTGCTCGAGCGCAAGCCTGCGCGCGCGTTCGTCGACGTGCCCAACGAGCGCAGCTCGCACGACCAGCCCAAGCCGCGCTTCGGCGGGGTGGCCATCGTGAGCGCGTTTTTCGCCACCTTTGCGTGGGTGGCCATCGTGGTTCCGCCGCTGCGCGCGTTTGCGCCGCTGGTGGCGGGGAGTGCCATTCTGTTCGCGGCGGGACTGTTGGACGATTGGCGCGGCCTCGGCGTGGGCGCGCGCCTCGCGGTGCAATTCATGGCAGCGGGCATCGCGGTGGTGTCGGGCAATATTCTGGATCACGTCACGTTGCCGGTAGTCGGTGCCATCGACTTCGGCTGGTTTGCGTATCCGCTCTCGATGTTGATCATCGTCGCGGGAATCAATTTCTACAATTTCATCGACGGCATCGACGGGCTGGCGGCGGGGGGTGCCTTCATCGCTGGTGCGGTGTGGGCCTTGGTGGCGTCCACCGGCGGGCAGCCGGCCATCGCTTTGATCTGTGTGATGGCGGCAGGCGCGGCACTCGGCTTTTTGCAGTTCAACTTTCCGCCGTCCAAGTTGTTCATGGGCGACAGCGGCAGCACCTTCTTCGGCTACTGCTTCGCGTATCTCGCCATTGCGGGCAGCAACGTGACGCCGGAGATTCCTATCTTCGTTCCGCTCCTCCTATTGTCGTCGCTGTATCTCGATGCCGCGCTGACCATCGTGCGGCGCTTGACGCGCGGCGAACGGGTTTTCCAGCCGCACCGCACGCACTACTACCAACGTTTGCTCCAGCTGGGCTTCACCCACAAACAAGTCACCTTGCTGGAGTACGCGGTGCTGCTGCTCCTGGGTGCGAGCGCGCTGGTATACGTGAAGGCGGGGGCGTTGTTCGCACCCTTCATGAGTGCGGTGTGGATCGTGCTGTTCACGCTCGCCATTTTGAAGATTCGCGCGCTGGAGCGCGGCGACCGCATGTTCTGGGAGCGGCGCGTGGTGCTGTTGATCGTCACCGACCTCGCCGCCATCGTGGCGGCGTACCTGGGCGCGTATTTCCTGCGGATGAACTTCCAGTTTACCCAAGCCGAAGGCATGGCGGTGCTGCGTGCGCTGCCCATCGTAATCGTGGTGCGCAGTGCGTGCTTTTTCAAGTTTGGGTTGTACCGCAGCATGTGGCGCTACACCGGAGTGGCGGACGTGGTGCGCGTCATCAAAGCGGTGACGGCGGGCTCGGCCATTGTGTTGGCAGCGGTGGTGCTGCTGTATCGCTTCGTTGCCTTCCCCCGAACCTTGTTCTTGATCGAATACTTCCTGTTGACCGCTTTCGTTCTCGGCGTGCGTTTCTCGGCGCGCTTGTTCCACGAAATCGGACGCGAGCCGCAGGGCAAGGCCAAGCGCTATGCCGTCATCGGCGCGGGTGACGCGGGCGAGCGCCTCGCGCGCGACATCAAGGCGCGCGGCCCGGCCAGCACGGTGGTGTGTTTCTTGGACGACGACGCGGCGCGCCTCGGCTTGACGCTGCACGGTGTGCCGGTGGACGGACCGTCCGACCGGCTCGCCGAGGCGTGCGCGCGCCATCGCGTCGACGTGCTGGCGTACGCGCTCACCGACGCCGGCGACGAGGTCGCCGCGCGCTGGCTGGTGGAAGCGCGCCGTGCGGGACTGGACATCGAGCGTCTTTCCGAGGAGGGTGTGGCGCGATTGCCGGCATCGCTCGCCTTCGATCGCGTGGCGCGACGCAACCGCCGGCCGCAATACGAGCCCTCGGTGCGTGCGCAGACGGCGTTTCGCGGCGCGCGCGTGCTCGTTACCCATGGTGGCGGACGCATCGGTGCGTCGCTGGTGGCATCGCTGCGCGCGGTGGGTGCGGTCCCGGTGCTGCATTGCGACGGCGTGCCGGCAGCGGCGGCGTTGGGGGACACGGTACGCTTCAGCGGGCCGCTCTCGCTCGCGGCACCCGCCGCGATTGCGTCGACGCGGCCCGACGTCGTGGTGCACGCGGTGACGGTGGA
>JAICFA010000199.1 GCA_025923935.1 Candidatus Krumholzibacteriia bacterium | reverse complement strand
TCGGTTTGCGGCTGGTCGAACTTCAAGTCGGCGTCCGCGAAGATGAACAGTCCGCTTTGGTACGCTTTCATCACCAGCTGATTGGCGAACTCGATTAGCTGCTTCGGCTCCGCGGTGGATGCGATCACGAAATCGACGGGAAAGTCGCCGCCGCCCGGCAGTGCGGGCGGAATGAGCGGGATCACGCGCACGCCCGCGATCTGAGACAGGCCCACGGACGACTCCATCTGGAGCTGCTCGGTGCTCTTGCTGCGTTCGCTCCATGGCTTGGTGACCATGCCGCCGAAGCCGCCCGTGGGGTACATGAGCTGGAAAGTGTTTTCGGTCTCGGGAAACGACGCGTAAACCTCCTGCACCTTCTCCGCGAACATCTTGGTCTGGTCGATGGTGGAGTTCGCCGAGGCCTGCACGATGCCGAACACCACGCCTTGGTCCTCGTTGGGTGCGAGCTCGCGCTGCGAGAACAGGTAGAACGGAACCATCAGGACCACCACGATCCCCCACAGCACGTACACCACACGCCGGTACGCGAGGGCGTTGGTGAGCACGCGCGTGTAGCGCCGCCGCACCGCGTCGAAGCGGCGGTTGACGAAGCCCGCGAAGCCGCGCTCGGTGTCGCCCGCGCGCAGGAGCTTCGAGCCCATCATGGGCGAAAGGGTCAGCGCCACGATACCCGACACGATCACTGCACCCGCCAACGCAAAGGCGAACTCGCGGAACAAGGCTCCCGTCAAGCCGCCCTGAATTCCCACCGGCGTATAGACCGCCGCCAGCGTGATGGTCATGGCGATGATGGGCCCCACCAATTCGCGCGCGGCGTGTAGCGCGGCCTGGAAGGGCCGTTTCCCCATGTGAAGGTGGCGCTCGACGTTCTCCACCATGACGATGGCGTCGTCGACCACGAGACCGACGGAGAGCACAATCGCAAGGAGCGTTAGCAAGTTTATGGTGAAGCCCGCCGCCATCATCAGAAACACCGCGCCCACCAGCGAGATGGGAATCGCGATGACGGGGATGATCACCGAGCGCACCGAGCCGAGGAACAGAAAGATGACAACGATGACAATGAGCAGCGTTTCCGACAACGTCTCCAGCACTTCGTGGATGGCGTCCTGGATGTATTCGGTGGAGTCGTAGGGAATGCCGCCTTTCATACCGGCCGGCAGCTGCGCCTGGATCTCCGGCATCGCCTCGCGCACGCGCGCGATGACCTCCAGCGCGTTCGCGGTGGGCAACACCCAAATCCCCATGAAGGTGGCCGTCTCACCGTTGAAGCGCACGTCCTCTTCGTAGTTCTCGGCGCCCAAGACGACGTCGGCGATCTCGCCCAAGCGGACCACGACACCGTCCTCTTCCTTGACGACGAGCTGCTCGAACTCTTCCACCGTGCGCAGGTTCGTGTTGGCCACGAGGTTGACCGAGGTCATCGAGCCCTTGGTGCTGCCGAGCGCCGACAAGTAATTGTTGTTGGCGAGTGCCTCGTGCACCTCGGAGGGCGCGATGCCGAGCGCGGCCATGCGGTCGGGCTTTAGCCACACGCGCATGGCGAAGGTGCGATCGCCCAAAATATCGGCGCGCTGCACACCGCTGATGGCGGAGAGCTTGGGCTGCACCACCCGCGTCAGGTAGTCGGTGATTTGATTCTGATCGAGGTCCTGCGACGAAAATCCCAGGTACATGGACGCGAACTGGTTGTCCGCCGTCTCCAGCTCGATCACCGGTGCCTCCGCTTCCGGCGGCAAGTCGTTGCGCACCTGTGCGACCTTGGCTTGGATTTGCGTGAGCGCGGCGTTGGTGTCGTAATTGAGCTTCAAGTGCACCGTGATGGTGCTCAAGCTCTGCGCGCTGGACGACTCGATGTAATCAATGCCGTCGGCGCTGGCGATCACCCGCTCGAGCGGGGTGGTGATGAAGCCGCGCACGAGGTCGGCGTTGGCGCCGATGTAGGCGGTGCTGATGCGCACCACCGCGATGTCGCTGCGCGGGTACTGGCGCACGCTCAAGGAGCGGATCGACTGCAACCCCGCGATCAAGATGACCAGGTTGACGACGACCGCGAGAACCGGCCGGCGCACGAACAGATCGGTGATTTTCATGTTAGCTGTCCTCCGGCTCCGGGGCAGGATTGTTCGACGGCTGCACGTCGTTGTTGACTTGAACCGCCGCGCCGGGTCGCAGCTTGAACACGCCCGACGTGACGATCTCTTCGCCCGTCTTCACACCGTGCACCACGGCCACCTGGTCGCCGCGCGCCGGACCCAGCTTGACGAATTGCTGGCGTACGCCGCGATACGTGGCGCCGTCGGGACCGTCGACGTCCTCGACGATGAACACCGAGTCGCCGTACGGCGCGTAGCTGATGGCCGATGCCGGCAGTGCGACCACCGCGCTGGACGCACCCGACATCACGCGCGCTTCCACGAACATGCCGGGGCGCAGGCGTCCGTCGCGGTTCGCGAAGGTGGCCTGTACGCGCACGTTTCTCGTCGCTTCGTCGATGATCGAATTGACGGCGGTGATTTTCCCGGTCGCTTCCGTGCCGTCGTCCAGGACGACGCGCACCTCGCCGCCGATGCCGGCTTCCGCGGCGGATTGCTGCGGCACCGAGAAATCGACGTAGACGGGGTCGAGCGCCTGCAGCGGCACGATGGCGTCGCCCGCGTTCAGGTATTGGCCCAGGTTGACGCCGCGGATGCCGAGCTCGCCGGCGAACGGCGCGCGTATGGTCTTGCGCGCGATGGTGGCGCGGATCTCGTCGGCGCGCGCCTCCGCTTGCTTGGCTTCCGCGTCGACCCGGTCGAACTCCGCTTGCGAGGTCACTCCTTTCGCGCGCAGACTCTTTCCCCGCTCCAGATTGAGGCGGGCCAACTCGCTCTGCGCTTGTGCCGCCGCCAGCTGGGCGCGCTCCTGGCGCGTGTCGAGCTCGAGTAGAATCTCGCCGGCGCGTACGCGCTCGCCGGATCCGAAGTGAATCGCGGAGACGACACCGGGCAGGTCGGCGCTGACGACCACACCGTGCACCGCGGTCACGGTTCCGATCACACCCAGGCTGCCCTCCCACTCCGCTTGCGCCGCGACCACCGTCGTCACCGCTTCGGGAGGCATTTGGAATGCGGCGCCTTGTGCGATCGCTTCCTGAATTTGACGGTACTTGAAGGCACCCAGCGCCGCGATGAACGCGAGGATCGATGCCACCATGATGAACATTCTCTTGGCCATGGAAATGCCTCCTCAGCGTGCCGTTTCGTCCACGGCCACGCCGCGTTGTTGAAGCAGAGAACCGGTCGCGCGCGCCAGCTCGGTGCGCGCCACGCGGTAATCCAGGTTGGCGGAGATCTCGTCGAGACGCGCGCTGGACAAATCGTTTTGGCGCGTCAGGACCAGGAAGTTGGTCGACATTCCCGCGTCGTAACGGTCGCGCTCGGCGGAAAGCTGGATCTCCGCCGCTTGTCGCCCCGCGCGCGCGGCCTCGATGCGCTGCCCCGCGGTTTCGAGCGCCGCGATCGCATTCAGCACATCGGCGCGCACCGACTTGCGCGCGAACGTCATTTCGGCTTCGGCCTGCCGCTGGGCGTGCTTGGCGGCCGCGTCGGCGCCCTGCGCGGCATCGTTGCCCAGCGGGAACGAGAACACGAGCCCGGCGCGCACGTCGTCGAAGTCCTCGTCGCCGAGCATGCTCCACGAGCGGCCCCAGCCGCCGTCGTAGGTGTCCGGCACCACGACCGGGTTCCCTTGCGGGTCGGTCGCGTAGGGATTGCCGGAGCCCGCGATGCCGAAGCGGTCGTAGGAAACGAACGCGTCGAGCTGGGGGCGCGTGGTGCTGTGGGTAAACTTGCGCTCGGCCGTGCGACGCTCGATCACGGCGCGCGCCACCTCGAGCTCGGGGCGCGACGCGAGCGCGCGCTCCATCTCGGCGGTGCGATCGGGGGTGAGAAGCTCGGGGTCGCGATCGACTTCCGGTGCAAACGACGCTTCCCACAAACCCGGGTCGGCGTCGGAAAGCATCAACAGCTTGAGCGCGGTGTCGGCGCGCGAAGCGATCTCGCGCGCCCCCAAGAGCTCGCCGCGACGGCGCTCGAGCTCGGCGCGAGGTTGCGAAATCTCGGTTTCGGGGGCGGCACCGGCGTCGACGCGCGCTTGCGTCTCGGCTAGCTGCTCTTCAGCCAGACGAACCGCTTCCTCACCGACGCGCACCGCCGCACGGGCCGCCGCCAGATCCCAATACGCGCGCTCCACTTCGGCTACCGTGTCGGTGATGTCGACGCGCAGTTCGGCGGTACTGCGCTTCTTCTCGGCGTCGGCAACGCGAATCGACACGCGCTCCGCGTCCATGGTGAGATCGCGCCACAGCGGCTGCCGGAACTCGACGCCCACGCGCGTTTGGTACGCGGGCGAAAGCAGATCGTACGTTCCGTTGGTTTCGCCACGCCCGCTGATCGCGCGCGCGAGCAGCGTACCGCCGGTCGGCAAGTACTGCGATACAATCGCGCTGCCGTCGAAGGACTCGACGGTGGGAGCACCCTCGCCGGCCGGTGCACCGGAGAACGCGGAGTTGACCGGCTGCTTGGTCTCGCGCCAGAAGCCGGTCAATTCGAGAAACGGGTTATAGACGCCGCGCGCACCGGACGCCAGTGCCTTCGACGCCGCCGCCGATTCGCGCGCGATGAAGATGGTCTCGTTCTTCTGCAGTGCCAGTCCGACCGCTTCGTCGAGTGTCAGCGGCCGCTCCGCGCACCGCGCACGAGCAGTCCCGGCCAGTGCCAGCAGCGTCACGATTACGAATGCAGTGCGCATCACTTGATTCCTCCGCGCAGATCGGATTTTTGCAGACAGGGATGGATGCTGTTCGCGAACCGCACCAGCATGCCCAGGTCGAGCGTGACGATGGCCTGGCGCTCGCACTCGTTGAGCTCGAGGCCGCTTTCCATGGCGGCGTACAGCGTCGCTTGCGGATCCATCGCGAAGCGGTGACGAAAGCTCTCGTCCGTCACCAGCTGTCCGATCACACGTTCCACGTTGGGTTGGCTCATGTTGTTCATTCCTGCATCGGTGGCGATCGGCGCCGGGCGCCGCGATCTTTGCGGCAACCCGGCGCTCCCGCCGTTTAGAACCGGTACGTCAGCCCGAAGGTGCCGCGCGGCATCCAGATCGGGTCGGCTTCGGTTCCGTCGGAAAGTCCCACCGCGTCGTCCTGCGGAAACGCGACGAATTCGCGAAAATCGGCGCGCAGCGACAACGCTTCCGTGAGCGGAACGTTGGCGCCGAAGCCGAAGTTGATTGCAAACGACGTCTCCGAAGATTCGAGCTGCGGGTAGTTGTCGCTGCCGGTGGCCGACAGAAACGTCATCGCACCTACGCCGGCGGTCAGATAGGGCGACAACGCGGGCGTGTCGAACGGCAGTTGCGCGCGCACGTTCGCTTGATACGTGAGCACGTCGGGGCTCTTCAGGTTCTGGCTGGTGCCTGCCTGGAGGTCGACCGAATTCTCGACCGGAATCAACCACGCCAACTCGCCCTCGACCGCCAGTAAGCTACTCAAGCGAAGCCCAAGCGAAGCGGCCAGCGGAATGTTGACGAAGTTGTCCGGCAGCGCGGTGTCGTTCTCCATCAGGCCCTGCACGCCGCCCATCAACGACGCCTCCCAGCGCGGCGTCGCATCTTGCGCAAACGCGGGGGTGGTCAAAGCGGCGATCAGAGCGGCGAGCGCCACGATGGCGCCGACTGCGGCTAGTTTG